>DATKAB010000182.1 GCA_035498555.1 Candidatus Sulfotelmatobacter sp. | reverse complement strand
TCAAGGGCTCCCAGACGTTCGAGAGCACGCAGTCCCACCGGAACTTGAACTCGTCGGCCGCGTCGTAGAGGTGGCTCTGGCAATTGACGACCAGGACCTCGGGCGCAGTGAGCGCCTTCCAGCCGTGCATGAGCCGCGGCGGGATCTTGATCAGCCGCGGCCGCAGGCTGCCGAGGAAGAACGTGTTCACGTGCCGGAACGTGGGCGACTCGGTGCGCACGTCGGCGACGCTCACCTGCAGCTTGCCGCGCGTGACGGTGAAGTGATCCGTGTGCACCTGGTGCAGGTGCCAGCACTTGACCACGCCGGCGTCGGTCGCGCTCTGGTAGGCGTGCTCGGGGCGCACCAGGCCCTGCGCCATCCACGGCGCGCTCCACAACTCGGTGACCTCGCCGCGACCGTCGAGATTCACGACCAGGTCGCGCACCATCACGCCGTCGATGGTGGCCCTGCCCGGCGGCTGGATCGCGAACTTCAGACCCTTGAGCCAGCTGGCGCTGACTTCGGTGGCATTCATGTGCGGTACCGGCTCCTCCAGGTTTGACCGGCCACCGCTCGAACCCCTAACCTGCCGGGCCGACTGCGCCCCGCAGGTCCATGGCAGCCGCGGCCGCGCGCCCCGCGCGACGAATCGGGCCGCGACAATAGCGAAAGGAACTCCGCTTGTTCAACATCACCGTGGTGGGCACCGGCTACGTGGGTCTGGTGACCGGTGCCTGTCTGGCGGATTTTGGCCATGGCGTCACGTGCGTGGACTCCGACGGCGGCAAGATCGAGCGGCTGAAAGCGGGACAGCTCCCGTTCTTCGAGCCCGGTCTGCCCGAGATGGTGTCGAGAAACATCGGCGAAGGCCGCCTGCGATTCTCGGGCGATCTCAAGTCCACACTGAAGGGCAGTCGCGTCGTGTTCATCACCGTCGGCACTCCGCCGCGCGCCGACGGCAGCGCCGACACCAGCGCCATCTACGCGGTGGCCAAGACCGTCGCCCAGAACCTCGATGACTACACGCTGGTGGTGCAGAAGAGCACGGCGCCGGTCGGCACCGCGCGCGATCTCCATGGCTGGATGCGCAGGTGGGCCAAGCGCGGCGCCGAATTCGACGTCGCCTCCAATCCCGAATTCCTGCGCGAGGGTTCGGCGATCGAGACCTTCATGCGTCCCGATCGGGTCGTGATCGGCGCCGAGTCCAGGCGCGCCGAGGAGATCCTGCGGAAGATCCACGACCCGCTGTTCCTGATCGAGACGCCGATGGTGGTCACCGGGCTCGAGACCGCCGAGCTGATCAAGTACGCCGCCAACTGCTTCCTGGCCACCAAGATTTCGTTCATCAACGAGATGGCCAACCTGTGCGAAGCGCTGGGCGCCGACGTGCAGATGGTGGCGAAGGGCATCGGCATGGACCGCCGCATCGGCCCGAAATTCCTGCACGCCGGACCCGGTTACGGCGGCTCGTGCTTCCCCAAGGATACCCACGCGTTGTCGGCGTTCGCGCGCGAGAACGGGGTGCGCTCGGGGATCGTCGACGCGGTGATCGAAGCCAACCGGCACCAGATGCGGTTGATGGTCGAGAAGATCTGCGCGGCGATCGGCTCGCCCCGCGGCAAGACCGTGGCGGTGCTGGGGCTCTCGTTCAAGCCCAACACCGACGACCTGCGTGAGGCGCCTGCGCTCACGATCATTGCGGGCTTGAAGAAGCGCGGCGTGCACGTGCGCGCGTTCGATCCGGTTGCGGCCGACAAGGCGGTCGGACTGCCGGCGCTGCGCGATGTCGACATGTGCGATGACGCGTACTCCTGCGCGGAGGGCGCGCATGCGCTGGCCGTGGTCACCGAATGGAATGAATTCCGCGGCCTCGATCTGTCGCGACTCAAGCGGCTGATGAAGCGGCCCGTGCTCTGCGATCTTCGCAACATCTACGAGCCGGGCGAGGTCGAAGCGATGGGCTGGACCCACGTGGGCGTGGGGCGCGGAAGGCCGGAGCGGGTCGCGCGTCGCGCGCGTCGCGCCGCCTCGAGCGCGGCCGCCCGCCAGACCCGCCCTGGGCGGGTGCCCCCGCGCCGCAAGGCCGGTTGAGCATGCCCGCCTCGCTCGACGGCGCGCGGTTGCTGGTCACGGGCGGCGCCGGGTTCATCGGCTCCAATTTCGTGCACTACGTGCTCGAGCGCCATCCGCGCGCGCGTCTCGTGGTGCTGGACGCGCTCACCTACGCCGGGCGCCGTGAGAATCTCGATGGCCTGCCCGCATCGCAACTTCGATTCGTCCACGGCGACATTCGCGATCCCGCATCAGTGGCGGATGCCATGAAGGACTGCGAGTACGTGATCAACTTCGCCGCCGAATCGCACGTCGATCGCTCGATCGAGCGGCCGGGCGAATTCATCCAGACCGACGTCTACGGCGTGTTCGTACTGGCCGAAGAGGCGCGCCGCGCCGGCGTCCGGCGGTTCATCCAGGTCTCGACCGACGAGGTGTACGGCGAGGTGATGGAGGGGGCGGCGTCCGAGAGCTGGCCGTTGCAGCCACGCAGTCCGTACGCCGCAAGCAAGGCCGGTGGCGATCGGCTCGCCTACGCGTACCACGCCACCTACGGGCTGCCGGTGGTGGTGACGCGCTGTTCCAACAACTACGGCCCGCGCCAGTATCCCGAGAAGCTGGTGCCGCTGTTCGTGACCAACGCGCTCGAGGATCGGCCGCTGCCGGTCTACGGCACCGGACTCAATCGCCGCGACTGGCTGCACGTGGACGACCACTGCGCGGCGCTCGTGACCCTGCTGCTCCACGAAGGGGTCGAAGGCGAGACCTTCAACATCGGGGGCGGAGAAGAGCTGGACGTGCTGAGCATCACCGGCACCCTGCTCGAGCTGCTCGGCAAGCCGAAGTCTCTCATCCGCCACGTCGAGGATCGGCCCGGGCACGATCGCCGCTACGCGCTCGATTGCTCTAAGCTCGCCCGCCTCACCGGCTGGAAGCCCCGCATCGCCTTCGCCGACGGCATCCGGCAGACGGTGGAGTGGTATCGCGACCACGAATCGTGGTGGCGTCCGATCAAGGCCGGCGAATTCCGCGAGTACTACGAGCGCATGTACGGCCAGCGCCGGGTGCTGAAGGAGGTGCGCTCGTGAGGGTTCGCCCGCCTCGCCCTGCGGGTGCGTTCGCGTTCTCGCTCGCACTGCTGCTCTCGGCGCTGGCGGGTGCTGCGAATGCCGCGGGCACAATGCCCGCCCTTCCCGGAGGCATGGATCCCAATGAGCTTCCCGCCGGGACCGCCAATCCGCTCGAAGAGCTGCAGAAGCCCGAATCGAAGCCCATTGCCGAGATCTCGAGCCCGGTGGATGCCGCCACCTATATCGTGGGTCCGGGCGACGTGATGGAAGTGCACGTCGAGGGCGCGCTGTCGCAGACCCTGACGATGGTGGTCGGCCCCGAAGGCACGGTGTTCATGCGCGGCTACGGCACCGTCAGGGTGGGTGGCCTGACGCTCGAGAAGGCGCGTGACGCGATTCGCCAGCAGATCGGCGGTGGCTCGCGGCGCGAACTGCAGCTCGACATCCAGCTGACGCGCGTTCGCATGCTGCGGGTCTATCCCACCGGCATGGTCACCAGCGCCGCGCCGGTCGAGCTGCCCGCCACCGCGCGAATCAGCGATGCGCTCGAAGCCAACCGGTTGATCGCGGTGAACGGTTCGCATCGCAATGTGCGCGTTCAGCATCGCGACGGCACCGTCGAGACCGCGGACCTGGGGCGCTTCGTTCGAATCGGCGACTCCTCGCTTAATCCGCTGGTGCGCGACGACGACGTGCTGCAGGTCGGTACCGAACGCGCATTCGTCGAAGTCACCGGCGCAGTGGCCCGGCCGGCGCGGATCGAGATGGGCCCGGCCGACAGCCTGCGCACGCTGCTCGCGCTCGGAGGCGGCGCACTGGATTCGGCACGGCCCGACAGCGCGATGTTCGTGCGCTGGACTTCGCCGACGACGCGTGAGTCGTCGTGGGTCAGCCTGGACGCCATCGCCAGCGGCGCCGTCAATCCGCCGTTGCGCGACGGCGACGCGTTGTTCGTCTATTTCCTGCCCGAATATCACCGGCTCGAGGTGGCCACCATCCTCGGCGAGGTCAAGGTCCCTGGCGTCTATCCGTTGCATCCCGGGGTGACGCGGCTCAGCGACCTCATCCGGCTCGCCGGCGGCTTCGGCGACCGCGCGGACCAGCGCTCGCTGCACGTCTTTCGCGCGCGCCCCGGATCGGTTCGACCCGACACGCGACCCGATCCCGAATTCGAGCGCCTGGCCACCATGGCCCGCAGCCAGATGACGAACTCGGAATACGACGCTCTGCGCACCCAGCTTTCGCTGCTGCGCGAGGACTACCGCGTCGACTGGACCACGGTGCAGAAGAATCCCGAGAACGACATCCTCCTGCTTCGCGACGATCTGGTGCGCGTGGATCCGCTCAATCTCTCGGTGCGCGTCGACGGCCAGGTGCGCCAGCCCGGCCTGGTGCAATACCGGCCGGGACAGCCGATCTACAAGTACATCGACAACGCCGGTGGGTTCACGGATCGCGCCAGCAGCGGCAAGATCCTGGTCACGCGGACGGTGAACGGACAGACCATTCACGTCACCCAGGTGAACGACATCAATCCAGGCGACATGATCTACGTCCCCGAACGCTCCGACCGCACGATCTGGGACCAACTCGCCGTGCTGATCGCGGTTGGCGCCCAGGTCGCGACCATCGTCATCGCCGTCAGACACTACTAATGCTGTCTCGCCACTCCCAGCTGTTCGTCACCGCGCTCTTCCTGCTCGACGGGGTGCTGATCGCGGCGGCGTGGCTGGCCTCGTACTGGCTGCGGTTCGTGGCCCTCGGCATCCCGGCGCCGCTCGGCGTGCCGCCGCTCTCGCTCTACCTGTGGTTTGGCGCGGTGATGGTGCCGCTCGCGCTGCTGGTGCTGCGCTCGCTGCGCATCTACCGCTCGTCGCGCACTGCGCGCCTCGGCGAGGAGCTGTTCGCGCTGCTGAAGGGCACGATCGCGGTGGTGGCGATGGCGGGCCTCGCCTCGTTCTTCACCCACGGCGAGCTGTCGCGCGGGCTGGTGGCGATCTTCGGCGTGTTGATGGCGCTGCTGCTGCTGAGCAGTCGCGTGGTGATTCGCATCATCCTGCGCGCGATGCGGCGCGCCGGGCGCAACCTGCGCCACGTGCTGATCGTCGGCACCGGCGAGCCGGCGCAGGCGTTCGCGCGAAAAGTGCTCGGCCACCCCGACTACGGTCTGGCGGTGGCCGGTCTGGTGGCGCCGCAGCCACCGGGCGCGGGGGCGTTGCTGATGGGCCTGCCGGTGGTCGGCTCGATCGGCGAACTGCGCTCGCTGGTCGAGACGCGCGGCATCGATCTCGTCTACCTGGCGCTGGCGCGATCGGAGTGGCGCGAGGAAGAGGCGGCGCTCGACCAGCTCAGCGATTCCACCGCCGCGGTGCGGTTGGTGCCGGATCTCGCGCGAGCGTTCACGCTCAACGCGGCGGTCGAGGACTTCGACGGCATGCCGGTGGTGCGGGTGACCGAAACGCCCGATCAGGGCTGGAACGGCGTCCTGAAGCGCGGGTTCGACATCGTCTGCTCGGCGCTCGGACTGGTGCTCCTGTCGCCGCTGATGCTGGCGGTGGCGATCTGGGTGAAGCTCGACTCGCCGGGGCCGGTGTTCTACGGGCAGGAACGCGTCGGCTTCAACGGCCGGCGCTTCCGCATGTGGAAGTTCCGCACCATGCGAATGGACGCCGAATCCTCGGGGCCGGGCTGGACGCGGCCCGGTGATCCGCGCCGCACCGGCGCGGGGGAAACTCTGCGGAAGCTCTCGTTCGACGAGCTGCCGCAGCTCTGGAACGTACTAATCGGGGAGATGAGCCTGGTCGGTCCCCGTCCCGAGCGCCCGATGTACGTGGAGCAGTTCCGTACCGCGATTCCGCGCTACATGCTGCGCCATCACGTCAAGGCCGGCATCACCGGCTGGGCGCAGGTGAACGGCCTGCGCGGCGACACGCCGCTCGACCAGCGGATCGAATACGATCTCTATTACATCCGCCACTGGTCGCTGGGCTTCGACGTGGCGATTCTGCTGCGCACGCTTGGGCGCGTGTTCCGCGACGCCAGCGCGCACTGAGCGCCGGCTTCGTGATACGCTTTCAGAGCCGTCTCGACCCCCGGCGGCGCTTCTCCGACCCGCGAACGGAACTCGACACCGCCCCATGATCCGGCATCCCGCAGGGTGGATCCTGCTCCTGGCCCTGCTTCCCGCCGCGGCCGCCGCGCAATCTCGTCCCAACATCGGCCCCGCGCTCGATCGCGTGATCCGTGCGACGCCCGACGCCGTCCTTCCGGTCTGGGTCTATTTCACCGATCGCGGCGGCGATGAGCGCGACCCGCTGGCGTTCGCGCACGCGCGCGCCGCGCTGACACCGCGCTCGCTCGACCGGCGCCGTCGCCGCGGTCTGGTGACCGACGTGCTGACCTCGGATCTGCCGGTTCACGGCGCCTACGTCCGCGCGCTCATTCAGCGCGGCGCGAAGCTGCGTGGCACCAGCCGCTGGCTCAACGCCGCCAGCGTCGAGGTGCCGGCGCGGCTCGCCCTCGAGCTCTCGACCTGGCCGTTCGTCGCCCGCGTGGAGAAGGTGCCGGTCGGGTATCCGCCGGCGCCGATTCTCGAACCAACGCCGCAGCCGTCGTTGGCGCCGCCGTCGAGCGAGATTTCGCCGTCGAGCGCACATCCGGCGTCCGTGCAGCTGTCGCCGGGCGACACCGCGTTCTATGGCCCGTGCTTCAAGCAGCTCTCGATGATGCAGGTGCCGCAGCTCCACGCTCTCGGACTCTCGGGCGCGGGCGTGCTCGTGTGCATGCTCGATTCGGGATTTCGCACCACCCATCAGGCGTACGCCGGCCTCCATGTCCTGGTGACCCACGACTTCGTGGACGGCGATTCGATCGTGGACGACCAGGCCGGGCAGGACGAGCCGGGCGCCAACGTCCATGGGACGGCCACGCTCGGCTGCCTGGGCGGAAATCTCCCGGGTGTCTATGTGGGTGGCGCGTTCGGCGCCAGCTTCGTGCTGGCCAAGACCGAGCGCATCTCGACCGAGACGCCCTCCGAGATGGACTACTGGCAATTCGGGGCGGAGTGGGCCGACAGCCTGGGCGCCGACGTGATTTCCTCGAGTCTCGGCTACAACCAGTTCGACTCGCCGTATCCGTCGTACACCTACGCCGACATGAACGGGCGCACCACCGTGGTGACGCTGGCGGCGGTCGAAGCCACGCGGCGCGGAATCACGGTGGTGAACGCCGCGGGGAACGAGGGGGCGAACTCCTGGTTCTACATCATCGCGCCGGGTGACGCCGATTCGATCGTCACCTCGGGCGCGGTGGATTCGTTCAACGTGGTCGCGAATTTCTCGTCGCGTGGACCCACGTCCGACGGGCGCACCAAGCCCGACGTCACCGCGCTGGGAGTCTCGGACTACCTGATCTCGACCAGCTCGAGCTCCTCGTACTGGCACGCCAGCGGCACTTCGTTCTCGACGCCGCTGACGGCGGGACTGGTGGCGCTGCTGCTCGAGTCTCATCCGACCTGGACGCCGGTCAACGTGCGTGACGCGCTGCGCGCCACCGCGCTCAATCACTCGAGTCCCGACAACACCATCGGCTGGGGCCTGGTTCAGGGGCTCGCCGCCAACGCCTGGTCGCCACCGGCCGCGGTCGGGCCGCCCCCGGCACGCGTGAGCGGCCTCAACCTCAGCGTCGGGCCGAATCCGTTGCGCTTTGGGGCGTCCGGGCGGATCCGTTTTTCGGCGCCAGCCGGTGACAGGATTTCGCTCGACCTCTTGGACCTCGCGGGGCGCGCGCGTTCGCGGCTCTATTCCGGTCCGGCCTCGGGCGAGCAGAGCGTCGAGTGGCGCGGCGAAGATGGCGACGGGGTGAAGCTGCCTGCCGGCATCTACTGGCTGCGGCTTGCGAGCGACGGCGGAGGAGAGCGGCGCGTCACCTCGGCGCGCGTGGTCGTGTTGCCGTAGCGCGCCGCCGGCTCCACCTAACCGGCCGCCGAGATCGCGCCCGAGTTGCCGATGGCCGATTGTCAACATGCTCTAGAGCATGTAGAGAAATCGACAGTCGCCGCGGCTGGGCGCCGTCTTCATGAATGGCAGGCGACAAGCGGCAACCCGGTCGCGCGCCGCCAGCGGCTAGCAGCCGCGCATGTCGAGAGCCATCCGGTGCGGGGCCGGCAGGCCTAGCGCTTCGCCGCCCCTGCCACGATCCTCGCCGCTCGTCGCTGACCCTGCGCGAGCGAACCGAGCAGCACGAACGGCACGATCGGCACCACCGGCAGGCGGCGAAGATCGAAGCTCCACTTCGCCCAGACCACGAGCAGCCCGGCCGCGGTCGCGAGGACGCCCGCGATCGTCACCGCCGGCCGGTGAGACGCCATGCCGACGACCGTCAACCCGAGCCCCGCCACGTACAGCGCGCAGGCGCGCACGAACGGGCGGCGAATCCGCAGCGGGCCGAGATGCATCACTTCGATGCGCTCTCGAAACAGCCGCGGGTGCCGGCGCTCGAGCAACGGGTCCATCACATATCGGCGCGCCCAGCGAAGCGGGTCCATGAAACGCGTGTGCTCGTCGGGATGAAGCACGATCACGGTCTTGTCGCGCGCCACGCGCGCGCCCGATTCTTCAAGCGCGAAGCCGAAGTCCGAGTCTTCGCGAAAGTAGATGCCCCCGTGCGCTTCGAAGAAGCACTCGCCATAGCCGCCGGCCCGCGCGAACACCGCGCGCTTCACGAACAGGTTCGTCGGGAGATACAGGGGGTCGCTCGTCGGCCGGCGCCGCACCGGGCGATGACCGGGCTTCTCGGTCCAGCCGTCGAGCGCATCGAGCCCGGGCTCCTCATCGAAACGGCGCGCGGCGTGCGCCAGCCAGTCGCGATCCACCACGCAGTCGTCTTCAGTGAATGCCAGGATCTCGCCGCGCGCTCGCCGCGCCGCCTGATTGCGGGCCGAGCCCGGCCCCCTCGCCTCGGCCAGCAGGACCGCGGTCGCGCCCGACGACTCGAGTCGCGCCCCGATCGCCTCGGACATCGCGCCCGAAGTCATCGCCACCAGGATCTCGAACTGGTCGCGGGGGAGGCTCTGCGCGTCCAGCGAATCGAGCAGCAGACTCAGACCGGCTTCTCGCCCGATCGAGGGCACGATCACCGAGAATCGCGGCGCCTGCTCGTCGGGCTGGCGCGGCCGGGTCGCCACGCGCTTCCCGCCGAGCGCCTCAGTGATGGCCGGAGCCCACCGAGGTCTTCGCCTCGCGCGTGGCGCGATACCAGGCGATGGTGCGGCGCAGGCCTTCCTCGAACGGCGTGGTCGCCTCCCAGCCGAGCAGTTCGCGGGCCCGCGCGGTGTCGAGGCAGCGCCGCGGCTGGCCGTCGGGTTTGGTCGCGTCCCAAACGATCTCGCCCTTGAATCCGCACTGCTTCGCGATCAGCGTGGCGAGATCGCGAATCGAGATCTCGAGGCCGGCGCCCAGGTTGATGGGTTCGCTGCCCGCCAGACGCTCGAAGGCCCGCACCACACCCTCCGCGGCGTCTTCGACGTAGAGGAATTCCCGCGTCGCCTTGCCGGTGCCCCACACCTCGACTCGATCCGCTCCCGCGTCGATGGCTTCGAGGCACTTGCGAATCAGCGCCGGAATGACGTGCGAGCTCTCGGGATCGAAATTGTCACCCGGGCCGTAGAGATTCACCGGTAGCAGGTTCGACGCGTCGAATCCGAACTCCTGCCGGTAGGCGGCCGACTGCACCAGCAGCATCTTCTTGGCCAGGCCGTACGGCGCGTTGGTCTCTTCCGGATATCCGTCCCACAACGTCGCCTCGCGAAACGGGACCGGCGTGTGTTTGGGATACGAGCAGATCGTACCGACGCTCAGCATGCGCTTCACGCCCACGCGGCGCGCGTGCTCCATCAGCAAGGTGCCGAGCATGAGATTCTTGTAGAAGAAGCTCCCGGGATGTGCGCGATTGGCGCCGATCCCACCGACCACCGCGGCGAGGTGAATGACGCCGTCGGGTCGCAGCGTCTCGAGCATGCGCATGACCTCGCTCTCGTGAGTGAGGTCGTAGTCTTCGGAGCCGAGCCCGATCGTGTCGCGATAACCGTGCTGATCGAGCGCGTGCATCAGGTGGCGTCCGAGAAAACCGGTGCCGCCGGTGACCACGATGCGCGCGTCGGTTCCCACCCGCATGGAATGCACTCCTGTTGGACGTGCGAAGCCGGCGTCGAGCCTGCGGCGACGCTAGAGCAGGGGGTGGGGCCGGTCAAGGACCTCGCGCTTGACCACTCCCGGACCCTGGCCCACGATCCCGCGCTCGCGCGGCGCGACGCCTGCGCGTCATGCAGGGGCCCTCACCTGACGCCAACCACGATCGACAACCCGTCGTTGCTTCGCCGGATGGTGCGCGGCGCGAGGCTCGCATTTCACCGCGGCCCGGCCGGCCGCTGGATCGAACGTCAGCGACAGCTTCGCGCGACCCGAGCGTGGACCTCGGACGACGAGGCGATGCGCGCCTTCTACGCCGGCTTCGTGCGCGCCGGGGACCTGGTGTTCGACGTCGGCGCCAACGTCGGCAGCCGAACCAAGGTCTTCCTGCGGCTGGAGGCGCGGGTGGTCGCCGTCGAGCCGCAGCCGGCGTGCGCCGATCTGCTGGCGCGGGCGTTCGCGCGGGAGCCACGCGTCACCATCGTACGCGAGGCGCTCGGGCGCGAGCCCGGCGCGGCCGAAATGAGATTGAGCGACGCGAGCACCATCTCCTCAATGTCGGAAGGCTGGATCGCCGCGGTCAGGGGCAGCGGGCGGTTCACGCAATACCACTGGGACCGCAGCGTCACGGTCCCGGTCACCACGCTCGATCGGCTGATCCAGCGCGTCGGCCGTCCACGGTTCATCAAGATCGACGTCGAAGGCTTCGAGCGTGAGGTGCTCGAAGGGCTGTCCGCGTCCGTCCCCGCGCTCTCGTTCGAGTTCACGCCGGAATGGCTCGAATCGACCTTCGCCTGCGTCGCGCACCTCGAATCGCTGGGCATGCGGCAGTTCAATTACTCGCTGGGCGAGAGCATGCGGCTCGAGCGCGCCGACTGGCTGGCCGGCTCCGAGTTGCGCGCGTGCCTGCTCGCGCTGCGCGGCGACACCCGGGTGTTCGGCGACGTCTACGCCCGCGCTCAGACTGCTTCGGGCGCCGGCGGACGGGCTTGATGGAGACCCTGCTGCGGCGCGGCTTGCGCCGCATCCGCCGCGCGTTCTGGCTCACCCCCGCCGAGCGCGGCCATCGCCGCTGGCAGGCTGACCGCGGCGATCTCGGCCATCGATTCGACTACTCGCTGCCGGCCGGAGCCGTGGTGGTGGACGCCGGCGGATTCGACGGTCGCTGGGCCGAGCGCGCGCTCGCAGCCTTCGACTGTTCCGTCCACGTGTTCGAACCCGTGCCGCTCTTCGCGCGGGCCATCGAAGCGCGGCTGGCGGGCCGGCGGGCCACCGTTCACGCCTTCGGTCTCGCCGGTCGGACGCGCGAGACGGAGTTCGTCGTGGCCGGCGATGGATCGTCGGCGCTACGCCGCGGTGGCGGGCCGATTCGGGTGACGCTGCGCGCGGCGGCGGAGGTGTTCGCCGAGCTCCATCTCACGCGTGTGGATCTCATGAAGATCAACATTGAGGGCGGCGAGTACGAGCTGCTCGAGCACATGATCGAGACCGGCCTCGTGTCGCGCGTCCACTACTTTCAGATCCAGTTTCATGATTTCGTGCCGCACGCCGTGCGCCGGATGCGGGCGATTCACGATCGATTGCGCGCCACGCACCAGCTCGAATGGCAGTACGAGTTCGTATGGGAGAGCTGGCGCCGGCGTGCGGCCGCCGGCGACGGGACCGCAATCGACGCCCACGGGCTTCGCTGATGCGCATCTTCCTCGCACTCGCGAGCAGCCCCAATCCGACCTTCGCCTCGAATCTCTGGAAGTGGAATCTCTACGACCCGCTGGTGGATCTGGGCCACGACGTCGTGCTGTGGGACGGCGGCATTCAGCCGCTGTTCGACGTCGATCCTCGCAGCCCCGAGTGCGCGCCGCGGCGCCAGCGCTTCGGCGACGCGTTTCTCGGCGCGGTCGAAGCCGCGAATGCCGCCGGCAGGCTCGACCTGGTGCTCACCTACCTGAGCGACAGCCATCTCGAGCCGGCGGTGATCGACGGCGTTCGCGGAAAGATCGCGCCGATCCTCAACTTCTTCTGCAACAACGTGCACCAGTTCCACCTGGTGGAACGCACCTCGCGTCACTACGACTTCTGCCTGGTGCCCGAGCACGCGGCGCTCGCCAAGTACCGGCGCGCCGGCGCCCGGCCGCTGTTCTGGCCGATGGCCGCCAATCCCACCTACTACCATCCGATCGAGACGCCGATGGTCTACGACTGCTCGTTCGCCGGCCAGCGATATGCCGATCGCGGCAGCCTGGTCCTGACGCTGCTCGAAGCCGGTGTCGCCACCGATGCGTTCGGTCAGAGCTGGCGCCCGGGAGCGCCCGAAGCGGGCGGCGAAGCGCCGCAGGGCGGCAACGCGCTGCAGCGCTCGCTGGCGTTGCTCGCGCGGGGCCGAAGCCCGCTGCGCGCGGCTCGCGATACCCTCGACTGGCGGCGGCTGCAGCAACGGCATGCGAGCCATCTGCACGGGCCGGTGTCCGACGACGAGTACGTGCGGCTCTACAGCTCGAGCCGCATCAGTCTGGGGTTCACGATCGTCGGCGACACCCACCGCGGGCTCTTCCCGCAGCGACAGGTCCGCCTGCGCGAGTTCGAGGCGACCATGGCGGGCGCGTTCTACATGACCGGCTGGATGGACGAGATGGCGATGCACTACGAGGTGGGGCGCGAGATCGTCTGCTATCACTCGCCGGCCGAGCTGGTCGAGCAGGCGCGCTGGTATCTCGTCCACGACGCCGAGCGGGAGCGAGTGCGGCGCGCCGGCCACCAGCGGGCGATGCGCGATCACACCTGGCAGCGGCGCTATCTCACGCTGTTCGCCGAGCTCGCCTCGCGCCGCGTCATCCGCGGCGACTGACCGCGATCAGCGCCGGGTGAGCAGCCAGGCCATGGCGGCGAGCCCGCCGAGCCCGGCCAGCAGCACGAGCGTCCCGCGCAGCGTCAGCGGCACGCGCCGCGCCGTCATCACCACCGCCGAGACGCCCAGCGCCACGATGCCCGCGAAGGCGTAGGCGAACGCCACGCTCATCGGGCCGAGATGCAACGCCAGCGCGATCGCGTAGCCGCCGGCGATGCCAAGCGTGTAGGAGAGGCCGAGCGGCACGTACAGGCGAAGTCCGCCGAGCGGCAGTGCGCCGAAGATCCACGACTGCATGCCGACTCGCGCGAACTCACCGAACAGCATCCATGCCATCATCGGACGAGCCGCGTCGAATTTCTCCGAGAACACCAGGTGCAGGAGCGGTCGGGAGAGCAGCATCACCGCCGCAAAGCTGACCGCCGCCACCGTCATCAGCGCGGCCCATTGCTTCTGCACGTAGGCGCGGATGCCCTCGGTGCCGCGCGCGCCGCTGATCTTGCCGAACGCGTAGCTGCCGAGGTAGGCGTAGAACACCGCGCCGGTCTGCTGGGTGAGCGCGAACGCCGCCTGGAGAAGCCCGTTGGCGGCGAAGCCCTGGGTGCGCGCGTAGTGCGTGCGCACCGCCAGCAACGTGCCCTGATCCAGCAGGGACATGACCAGTGCCGCGATCGCCACCTTGAGCATGGCGCGCGCGGTGGGCGCGTCGAACTTCGGGACCGGCGGTGGGAGGAACGAGCTTCGGTATTCGCGGCGGTGGATGGCCAGCGTGCCGAGGATGCCGAACGGAAAGAAGGCGGCGATCGCCACCACCGCGCCACGCAGTCCGAGCGGGCCGACCAGCGTGGCGGCGCAGGTGATCACCACCAGGTTCCCGATGATCGCGTAGGTGAGCGGCGCGCGCACGTCCGAGCGCCCGGCAAAGACGCCCTGCACGATGCCCTGGACGGCGAGGCCCGCGACCGCGATCAGCGAGAGGCGGAACAGCCAGGGATCCGCCCCCGGGCCGAGCAGCAGCTCGCTCCACGGTCGCGCGAACAGGAGCCCCGCGATCGACACCACCGCGATCGCCGCGGCGATCGCGCTGAGCGCCGTCCACACGATGCGCCGGATCGCCGGATCGTCGTGCTGCGCCAGCGCCGCGCCGATCTGCTGCGTGACCGGAATGCTGAAACCCAGGCTGGTCAGCAAACCCAGCCAGATCTGGCTGGTCTGGATCTGCGCGACCACGCCCATGCCGCTGGTCTGGAGCGCGGTGGCGAGGATCTTGTTGCGGATCGCGCCACCGAGCGCGCCGACAACGTTCGCGGCGCCGCCGTACGCCACGCGTTGCGCTCGCGCCGTCCACACCTCGAGGCGGCTCGGCTGCATGGTGGCGCAGTCTCGGCGAGCGATCCGTCGAGTGTCAATCGCGCATGGTATATTCGCTCGCCGTGTGCGGCATCGCCGGTGTTCTCGGACTGACGGACCGTCCGCCCGATCCGGCGTGGGGACCGCTGCTGCTCGATGCGCTTCGCCATCGCGGCCCGGATGGCCACGCCCTGTTCGCCGAAGGCCGCGTGCTGCTGGCTCACACCCGGCTGGCGATCATCGATCTGGGGAGCGGCGGCGACCAGCCGATGCGCTCGGCCGACGATCGCCACGTCATCGTGCAGAACGGCGAGATCTACAACTACCGCGACCTGGCGGAGAAGCTGACCGCGCGGGGCGTCACGCTGCGCAGCCGCTCCGACACCGAGGTGTTGCTCGAACGTCTGGCGCGCGACGGACCCCGGGCGTTCGACGATCTGCGCGGCATGTGGGCGTTCGCGCTCTGGGACCGCGAGCGCGAAACCCTGTTGCTGGCGCGCGACCGGCTCGGCAAGAAGCCGTTGCTGATCGCGCGCACTCCCGAATTCGTGGCGTTCGCGAGCGAGGCCACCGCGTTGCTGCGGCTGCCGTTCGTGCGCGCGCGCCTCGATCGCGCCTCGCTGCCGAGCTGGCTGCGTTTCCTGTACGTGCCCACGCCCGACACGCTGATCGAGGGCGTGAAGCGGCTGCCCCCGGCGAGCTGGGTCGAGCTGAGCGCGGCTCGACCCGACGCCGAGCCGGTGCGGTACTGGTCGCCGCCCGCACCCGACCCGGCGCAGCGGGCGGACCGGGAATGGTTCGAGGCGTTCGATCGCGAGCTGATCGAGTCCGCGCGCCTGCGCACCGTGAGCGACGTCCCGATCGGCGTGTTCCTGAGCGGCGGCCTCGACTCGAACGTGGTGCTCGAGGCGCTGCGCCGCGGAGGTCAGTCGCCGATCCGCACCTATACGCTGGGGTTCGCCGGGGAGTCCGACGAGCGGCCGCTGGCTCGGTTGGGCGCGGCGCGCTGGTCGGATCAGCACACCGAGCTCGAGCTGAAGCCCGACCTGGCGGGCGAGATCGACGGCGTTCTCGCGCACTTCGGCGATCCGCTCGGCGACAGCGCGGTGGTGACCACGGCGCTGCTCGCTCGCGAGGCGCGCCAGCACGTCAAGGTGATCGTGAACGGCGATGGCGGCGACGAGCTGTTCGGCGGCTATCCGCGCTACCGCTTCGCCTGCCGCGCGGATCGGGCCCGCGACTGGCCGGGCGCGCTGCCGCTGCTGCGCCGTGCCTATGGGGCTCGCCCGACCGCCGGGGAATCGCTGGCCTCGCTGGCGAGACACGATGCCGGCGGCGCGGCGCGCGCGCTGGGCTCGGTGTGTTCGAGCGGCGAGCTCGCGCGGCTGCTCGTCCCGGGGGCCTGCCCGGAGCGCGCTCCGGCCGCGCCCCCCTGGCCGGGGGCATCGGGACCGGGCCTGCTGGACGCGACGTTCGCGTGGGACGGCGGCGTCTACCTGCCCGACGATCTGCTGGTCAAGATCGACGTCGCCTCGATGGCGCACGGCCTCGAGAACCGCTCGCCGCTGCTCGATCACCGGCTCTTCGAGCACGTCGCCCGGCTCGTGCCGGCGCGGCGCGCCGAGCCCTGGCGCACCAAGCCGCTGCTGCGTCACTACGCGGCGAACCGGTTGCCGGCGCCCCTCCTGCATGCGCCCAAGCGCGGCTTCCAGTTGCCGCTCGAGCGCTGGCTCCGCGGTCCGCTTTCCGGGTGGCTCGAGTCGCTGGCCGGAAATCCACAGGCCACCGCGCCGTTGTTACATCCCGGCGTGGTTCGCGACGAGCTCGCCGCGTTTCGCGAACGCCGGGGTGGCGATACCGTGCCCTACCGGCTGTGGGCGCTGGCGGTGCTCGAGTGGTGGGCGCGCCACTTCTCGGTGGAGCTGGGCTCGTGATCTCCCCGGCGGACGCCGGAGGCGCGGCGGCTCCGCAGACCCGCCCGCTGGTCTCGGTGCTGCTCGCCTGCCGGGACGGCGAGCGCCACCTGAGCGCGGCGCTCGAGAGCCTCGCGCGCCAGACCTGGTCGCCGATCGAGTGGTTGCTGGTGGACGACGGCTCGCGCGATGGCACGCGCTCGATGCTCGAGAAGTTCGCGCGCTCGAGGGATTCGGCGCAGGTGCTCGCGACGCCCGGTCTCGGGCTGGCCGGAGCGCTGGCCGCCGCCGCGGCCGAGGCGCGCGGCGAATTCCTCGCCCGCCACGACGCCGACGACCTCTCGGCGCCCGAGCGGATCGAGCGGCAGGCG
>DATKAB010000181.1 GCA_035498555.1 Candidatus Sulfotelmatobacter sp. | reverse complement strand
TGAAGCGCCGGATCGGAGGCGATGACCTCCGGCTCGATGAAATCCGAGTCCGATTCGTCGACGTAGCGCTGCGACAGCTGCGAGTAGGAAAAGTGCCGGTGGCGGATCAGCTCGTGGGTGAACGAGCGCGAGACGCCGGTGATCAGGAAGCTCCACACCGCGTGCTCGAGCACCGATCCGTGCCCCACCTCGACCAGGTGTTCGAGGAACTCGCGATTGGTCTTGCGGCCCTTGCCGTAGGACATGTAGCAGACCCGGCCCGCGATCTCGGCGAGTGCTTCCCCGCCGACCTCGGTGTCGGTCTGCCAGGTGAGCCCATGCTCCCCCAGGAAGCTCTCGATTCCGGCCGGATCGAGGGTCTGGCGTCCGACCAGGAAGATGCGGGGTTCACGGACGATCTTCAGGGGCTTTGGCGACAACACGGCGCTGGCATCCATGCGGGGCTCCGGCGGGTTCGCGAGATGGAGGGATTCGGTCCGAGCGAGGGCAATCTACCAGAGCCGGAAGCGTCGGGCCCAGTCGCGCATCGCCGCGGTCAGGCCGAGGCTGCGGGCGGGTCGCGCGTCTCGCCGCGCTTCACCAGCACGAAGGCGATGAGCGCCACGACGAAGAACACCAGCAGCGCCCAGGCCATGCCCTGCAGCACCTGGAGCACGGTGCGGTAGACCTCGAGCGCGATGGCGGCGCCATCGAGGGCGAGCACGCGGGGCTTGCCCTCGGGACCGATCGGCTGGGGTTGCAAGTACTGTTCGAGCTTCCACACTTGCACCCCCGACGAGACCCCGACCACGAACAGCGAAAAGGTCAGGAATTTCTGCCAGGCCTCGGCGACCTGCTCGCCGATGATGCGCTCGAGGATCTGGCGGATCGGCCGGCCGAAGAACGCCACCACGATCCCCGAGGTCAGCAGCGAGACGCCAAGCGTCACGCCCAGCAGTGTGTAGAACATCTCAGGAGGCTTCCCGGTTCAGGTGCGCCCGCACGCGGCGCATCACTTCCTCGACCTCGTCGTCGCGGGTGTAGAAATGCGGCGCCAGCCTCAGCCCCACGCCCGGCCGGAAGTCGAGCAGCACGTCCTCGGCGAGCAGCGCGTGGCAGACGCGCTCAGCGTCGGGAATGTCGAGCACCACGGTGCCGCCTCGCCGCACGGGCTCGCGCGGCGAGCCGACCTTGAAACCCATCTCGTCGGCCAGCGCGATCATGCGCCCGGTCAGCCGCAACGATTTCTCCCGAATCGCCGAGATCCCGGCGCGGGCGACGATCGCGTAGCCCTCGCGCGCCGCGGCGAACGCGGGAATGCCGGGCGTGCCGGTCCAGAAGCGGCGCGCGCCGGCATCGCGACGCGTGGGCCCCGAGTCGAACGCGAACGGGTTTTCGTGCGCCATCCAGCCGGTCAGCGCCGGCTCGAGCTTCGGGGCGACGCGCGGGCTCACGTAGAGGTAGCCGGCTCCGGGGCCCCCGCACAGCCACTTCACCGAGCCGCCCGCCAGCAGGTCGATGCCGACCGCGCGGACGTCGAGCGGCACGGTGCCGATCGCCTGATAGGCGTCGATCATGGTCAGCGCGCCGGCCTGGCGGGCTCGCGCCGCGATCGGAGCGAGATCGAGGACCTGCGAGCTGCGGAACATCACGTGCGAGAGCGCCACCACCGCGGTTCGCTCGTCGATGGCCGCGATGATGTCGCGCTCGTCCATACGGCGGTCCTGGCGGCTCGGCACGCGCACCAGTTCGGCGCCGCGGCGGGTCAGGCCCTCGTAGAGATAGAGCAACGAGGGAAAGTCCTCGGCGCCGCACACCAGTCGGTTGCGAGGCGCGCGAAAATCGATCGCCGACAGCCCCACCGCTTCGGCGATGGTGACGTTCTCGAACATGGCGACCGAGCCCGGCTCGCCGTTGAACAGCCCGGCGAGCAGGTTGCCGACCTCGGTGGGCATCGCGAACCACCCCTCATCCCAGGCGCGAATGCCGCGCACGCGCCAGGTGTTCGCATAGCGGCGCAACGCCTCGTCCACGCCGCGCGGCATCGCACCCAGCGTGTGCGAGGCGAAGTGCAGCGTGTGCTCGAGACTCGGGAATTCCTCGCGCAGTTCGAGCAGCGGATCGCGCTGGACCGCGGTCGGATTCATCCGCGCGAGGCCTCGGGATGCGGGGCCGTGGCGGTCGCACCCTCGAGCACGCGCCGCACCGCGTCGTCGGGACCGCTCGCGATCTGGACGAATTCGAACAATGACGGCGTCACCATGTCGGGATGGCGCAGCGCGGCGATGAATTGCGGCCAGTGCTCGCCGAGCAGCACGATCGGCTCGCGGCGCCTGCCCCCGACGCTGACCATCGTCCAGGTGAGGAACAGCTCGTTCAGGGTGCCGAGGCTGCCGGGCAACACCACGAAACCCATGGCTCGATCGAGCAGGTGGCGCAGTCGCTCGTACAGGTCCGGAGTGTGAACGCGCTCGATCACGTAAGGATTCACCGGCCCCCGCTTCTCGAACAGCTCGACCGTGACGCCCACCACGTGCCCGCCGGTCTCGTGAGCGCCGCGCGAGCAGGCTTCCATGGTGCCGCCATAGCCGCCGGTCATCACGTCGGCGCCGGCGCGTCCGATGGCGCGACCCAGCTCGAGGGCCAGGGCATAGGAGGGATCGATAGGGCGGGCGGTGCTGCTGCCGAACACCGCAATCAACGGACGCGAGGTCATCACGCGCTCCATCTTGCCACGCCCGGCAACACGCTCTCCAGTCAGGCCGCCTCGCGCCGCGCCAGGAGCCGCCAGAGTCGGCGGACCAGCAGCAGGCTCACGCCGACATAGAGCCAGCCGAGCAGGATGTCGAGCGCGTAGTGCTCGGCGAAGTAGATCAGCACCACCGGCATCACCAGCGCGTAGGCCGCGAGCGCCGCGCGAGCCCACGGCCGGCTCGTCCTCCACAGGAAGATCGCCATCAGCAGCGGATAGGCGGCATGGAGCGAGGGCAGCGCCGCCACGTCGTTCGCATAGAGGTTCGAGCCCGAGAACAGCGCGGCCATCCCGCTCCATCCCAGGTGCTGCCAGAGCTCGCGGACGATCCGGTGGGTGGGCGCGAGCAGGCCGCGCTGGCTGGCCAGCCACGGCGGCACCGCCGGCAGCGCGATGTAGGTGGCGAAGCCGAGGGTGGTCAACGCGACCACCCAGCTCATGTAGCGGAGGTAGGCGGGACGCGAGCGGAGCCACAGCACCAGCGCGCACAGCAGCGTCACGAAGAAGTGGGAGCAGTAGATCGCAAGCGCCGCCCAGTCCCACGCTCGCGGCTGCCCATCCGTGTAGAAGGCGCGCTGCAGCCAGACCGCGGGGACGGCGCCGCCGAACAGCCATTGATCGAAGTGGATCAGGGACCGGGCATGAGGCGGCGGCAGCAGGGGCCCGAGCCAGTTGTTGATCTCGTCGTAGACGAACAGCGCCACGTAGAGCGGAAGCCAGTCGAGCAGCCCGCGGCCGAGCCATTGCAGGCTCCTGCGCAGGTCGCCACGGAGCACCAGCGGCTCGCTGGCGCGGCCCGGCCAGGCGCCGGCAGCCACGGTCTGAGCTCGGGCATCTTCGGGCGCTGCGGAAGGTTTCGAATCGACGCTCATGCGTGATCGGCGCGAGAGGCGCGAAGAGGGTGGCAGGGCGCGGCGACATTACCTCAGAGCGGCGCCGCGCGACAGCACCGGGTTGCGGGCCGCGCCGAGCTCGGCGACTCTGAGCCCCATGATCCGGGTCCTGGACGACGCACGCTCGCTGCGCGAACGGAGTGGCGTGCGTTTCACCGTCACCCTCGACGGCGTCTCGCGCGAAGCATTCGCGGTCCGCTGGCGCGGTCAGGTGCGCGCCTACGTCAACTCGTGCCGTCACGAGTCGCTGGCCCTCGACTTCGGCGATGCCCACTTCTTCGACGAGGCGGCCGACGCGCTGGTGTGCTGTCACCACGGCGCTCGCTACCGCCCCGACACCGGCGAGTGTTTCGAAGGCCCGTGCGTCGGCGCGCGACTCACGCGGCTCGAGGTCGAGGAGCGCGAGGGCGCGCTGTGGGCCGGAGTCCGGCGGCCCGCCGGATGAGCTCGACCGCGGCGGCGGGCCGACCGGCTACGGCGTGTTCCGATTCACCGTGATGCCGGGATCCTCGACGTCGAGGTAGCCGACCAGCCGCGCATGCCGCCGCACCGCATCGCTCAGATCGGCGGCGGCGGTATCGCTCGCAATCGCCCAGGCCAGCGAGGGCGTGAGCACCAGCGGATGCCCGCGATCCCTGCGCCATCGTGGAATGAGCGCGTAGCTGAATGCCGCGCGCTCGCGGGCGCTGCGGCAGGCCTGCAGGGCCTGCTCCATCACCTCGGCGAGATCCGAAATGGTGCGCGCACCGACCTCGGGGTGATCCACCGGCAGCACCACCAGCGAGGAGGGCTTGAGCGGTCGCGCCGCAGCGAGCCCCACTCGCACCGAGCCGTACATGCCGCGGCGCCAGGATCGATTGACCACGAAGTGCACTTCGAGCGCGCGGTTCATCCGCCGGCGCGGATTCAAGAGCGCGTGATGGAACCACCCGATGCTGACGCGCTTCTCGAGCTCCCGCTCGGTGGCCCGGCGCACCTGCGCCGCCTTCGAGCCCAGCACCACGATCACCACGTCGCAGGCGCTCCACAGCACCCGTACGCCGCGCACCAGAAAGCTCTCGCGACCCGACTGGACCAGCGGCTTCGGGGAGCCCATCCGGGTGGAAGCCCCCGCCGCGAGCAGCACGCCGACTTTCATGAAGTCTCCTGTTCCTGGGACGATTCGATCCGGAGTTTCGCCGACTCGGCGGCGAGTGGTTCGCGCACCGGCGGAGTCCATCCCGCCGTGGTGCGCGCGCCGCGCCGTACGGCAATCAGCTGGGCCATCACGCTCACCGCGATCTCCTCCGGCGTATCGGCCCCGATCGAGACCCCGAGCGGTGTCTGGAGCCGAGCGATCTCGGCGCTCGAATAGCCGCGCGCCTTGAGCCGGAGCGCGAATTTCCGTTGCTTGGGAACGCTGCCGATCATCCCGACGAAACGGAAGGGCCGCCGCAGGAGAATCTGCACCAGCCGCTGATCGAGCGCGTGGTCGTGGGTCGCCACCACCGCGAAGTCGTCGTGGTTCGATTCGAACGCGTGGAGAAACGCCTCCGGCTCGCGCAGCTCGACCCTGGCCGCGGGGAAGCGTTCGGCGGTCGCCCAGTCGGCGCGCTCGTCGACCACCCGCACCTCGAATCCGCAACTCGCCGCGAGCGCGGCGAGGGGCCGCGCGATGTAGCCGGCGCCAAACACCACGAGTCGCGGCGCGGGCTCGAGCACCTCGAGGAACACCGCCATCTCCCCGCCGCAGCACATGCCCAGCTCCTGGGTGAGATGCCGGCGGAGCGTGGCGGAGCCGCCGCTCTCGAGCAGGGCGCGCGCCGCGCTCAGCACCTCCTGCTCGATCGCGCCGCCGCCGATGGTGCCGGCGGTCTCGCCCTCACTCCCAACCAGCATGTGCGCACCGGGCTTGCGCGGCGTGTACCCGCGCGACTCGGTGACCGTGGCCAGCACGAAGCGGCGGCGCTCGGCACGCCAGCGTTGCAGCACCTCCCAGACCGCCGCGTCGCTGCGCGGATCCGGGCCGACTCCAGCGCTCCCGAAATCCTCCTTCATGCTTCGCCTCCCGCGGCCTCTTGGACGGCGCGCCTGACGAACACCGGCACCATCTCCTGCCGGTAGTCCTGGTCGTAGGCGACGTTGATGAGCGGGCGGCACTGCCGGTCGGCGGCCTGCGCCAGCGCCTCGGCCAGCCCGGCGTCGAGCGGCCGGCCCGCGGCCAGCGCCTCCACGCCGCCGATCACGCGCGGCTTGGCGGCGATCGCGCTCACTACCAGGCGGACGCGCTCGCAGCCACCCTCACGCATACGGGCACTGAACGCCACCGACAGCATCGGAAAGTCGATCGCCGCGCGCGGCCGCAGCTTCTGATAGCCGGCCCGGAGTCCTCGCGACTCCGCCGGGAGCATGACGCGAGTGACCACTTCGCCCGGCGACAGCACGTTGTTGTGGACTCCGTCTCCCACGAAGAAATCGTCCACCGAGAGCTCCCGAACGCCGCCGCGCCCGGTGATCTCGAGCGAGGCGCCGAGCGCAATCAGCACCGGCGCCACGTCCGAAGAGTGCGCCGCCACGCACCGCTTGCCCTGCGGCACCACGTGACAGACCACTCCGTCCTTCTTGAGGCAGAAGCCCAGCGCTTCGCGCCAGAAGTAAGTCTGGTTGTAGTAGGTGCAGCGGGTGTCGAGGCACAGGTTGCCGCCGAGTGTCCCCATGTTGCGGATCTGCGGGGAGGCGACCAGCGACGCGGCCTTCGCCAGCACCGGATAATCGCGCAGGACGGCCGGATGCGCGGCCAGCTCGCTCAACGTCACCAGCGGCCCGAGCCGCAGACCTTCGGGCCGCTCCTCGATTCGACGCAAGGACTGGATGCCGGCGATGAGCACGACGTAGCCGGGCTCGTGCAACCGGTGCTTGAGATTGGGCACCGCGTCGGTGCCGCCGGCCACCAGCAGGCTCTCCGTTGCGTGCCGATCGAGGTGATCGAGCAGCCGCTCGATCGAATCGGGCTTCACCCATGCGTAGCGCGGGAGCGTCAGCATGAGCGGCCGGCGCGGGCCGACTCTCCGCGCGCCGCTTGCGACCGCGCCGCCTGCCATCGCGCTCGCGCGTCTCCGGCGCGGAGCAGGCGCAGCACCGCGGGCGGGTCGAACGGCAATCGATCGCAGCGAATCCCGAGCGCGTCGTAGATGGCGTTGGCGATCGCCGGCACGCTCGGGTGGAGCGGCCCCTCGCCCGCCTCCTTGGCGCCATAGGGACCTTCGGGATCCACGCTCTCGATGATCAGGGACTCCAGCTCGGGGGTGTCGAGCGAGGTCGGAATGCGGTAATCGAGCAGCGACGGTCCGTGATGGAGACCGGGACCGTGATGGGTCGCGGCGGGCTTGAACACCTGCGCCTCCATGAGCGCTTCGGCGAACCCCATGTAGGCGCTGCCCTCCATCTGGCCCTCGACCGACACCGGATTGAGCGCGCGCCCGCAGTCGTGGGCGATCCAGATCTTCTTCACCTCGACGAACCCGGTCTCGACGTCGCATTCGACCTCGGCGACGTGCGCGGTGAATGAATAAGCCGGCGACGCGCCGATCGTGCCGCCGCGATAGTCGCCGCCGAGCTTGGGACTCTGGTACCAGCCGACCGAGCCGAGCGTGCCGACGCGCGCCTCGGTGCGCTGGAAGGCCTCCTTGACGCTCATGTGCTCGCGTTCGGGGTCGCGCGTCGAGCAGGCCACGCCGCCGGCCAGCGTCACCTGCGAGGTCTCGCAGCCCCAGGCGCCGGCGAGCGTGGCGGCGATCTCGCGCCGGAGCTTGCGTGCCGCATCGAGGCAGGCGTTGCCGCACATGAAGGTCTCGCGGCTGGAGTAGGAGCCGAGATCCACCGGAGTGAGATCGGTGTCGGCAGCCACCACCCGCACGTCGCGCAACTCGAGTCCCAGCTCCTCGCAGACGATGTAGGCCAGCACCGACTCGGCGCCCTGGCCGATGTCGGAGATCCCGCAGAACACCGTGGCGCGACCGCTGCGATCGAGCTTCAGTTGCACCGCCGACTGAGGCATCTCGTTCGGGTAGATGCAGTAGTTGGTGCCGCTGATGTACATGCTGCCGGCGACGCCCACGCCGCGCCCGTAGGGCATCCGGCGGAACTTTTCGCCCCAGCCCGAGGACCGCTCGACCGCGTCGAGGCACTGCGGGAAGCCGTTGGAGGTCACCCGCATGCCGTTCACGGTCCTGGAGTTCGCGCGCATCGTGTTGCGGCGGCGCAGCTCGATCGGGTCCATGCCGATCTTCTCGGCCAGCTTGTCGAGCTGGCACTCGAAGGCGAAGCGCGGCTGCACCGAGCCGTGTCCGCGCTTCGGCCCGCAGCAGGGCTTGTTGGTGAACACGCGCGTCGAATCGAAGCGATAGGTGCCGAGATCGTAGGGCGCGGTCAGGAGCTGCCCGGAGTAATAGGTGGTCACGAGGCCGAAGCTCGAGTAGGCGCCGCCGTCGATCGCGATCTTGGCATCCACGCCGGTCAGCGTGCCGTCGCGCTTCACGCCGGTGCGATAGCGAAGGCGCATGGGATGCCGGCCGCGATGTGCGTAGAACACCTCTTCACGGGTGTAGAGGATCTTGACCGGCCGCCCGGTGATCATGCTCAGCTTCGAGGCGCAGAATTCGAGCGAGAACGATTCGCTCTTGCCTCCGAACGCGCCGCCCACCACCGGCTGGATGACACGCACGCGCTGCGTGGGCAATTCGAGCACCTTGGCGAGATCGCGGTGCAGGTAGTGCGCGACTTGAGTGCTCGACCACACCGTCAGGAAGCCGGTGGCGTCGAATTCGGCCAGGCAGCAGTGCGGCTCGATCGGGGTGTGGGTCGAGCCCTCGTACCAGTATTCGCATTCGACCGTCGCGTCGCTCGCCGCCAGCGCTCGCTCGACGTCACCGAACTCCAGGAAGACCTGCTTCGAAATGTTCCCGTCCTTCGACGTCTCGTTCACCTTCCACTCGGGATGCGCGAACGCGGTGTCGATGTCGGCGACCGCCGGCAGCACTTCGTAGTCCACTCGGATCCTCTTCAGCGCCTCCTCGGCGATCAGCTCGCTGTCGGCGGCCACCGCGGCGATCGCGTCGCCCACGTAGCCGACCTTGTTCTCGCAGAGCGCCTGCTCGTCCTCCGTCCACGGAATGATGCCGTAGCGCGTGGGCAGATCCCTGCCGGTGATGACGGCGTGAACGCCGGGCATCTCGAGCGCCTCGCTCGCGTCGATCGAGCGAATGCGCGCGTGGGCGTGGATGCTGCGCTTGAGCTTCCCGTGCAGCATGCGAGGGAGCGTCAGGTCGTCGGCGTACATGGCGCGTCCGGTGACCTTCGCCAGCCCCTCGATCTTGCGGTTGCGGCGGCCGATGGTCGAGAACGCTCCGCCCGGGGGCAGCGTCCGCCCTTCCGGCCAGACCGGCGGCGTCAGCCGGTCGTCGTTCGGCATCGCGCGCCCGCTGGGAACGCGCGGCGTCCCGGAACGACGGGAGGAGCCGCTCACCGCGCGCCTTCGGCGGCCGCGGCTTCGCTCATGCGCCGGCTGGCCAGCTCCACCGCCTCGAAGATCTTGGTGTAGCCGGTGCAGCGGCAGAGATTCCCCGAGAGCGCCTGCGCGATCTCCCGGCGCGTCGGCCGCGGCTCGCGCTCGAGCAGTGCCCACGCGCTCATCAGGATCCCGGGCGTGCAGAATCCGCACTGCGCGCCGCCGGTCACGTCGAACGCGTCCTGAAGCGGATGCGGCCGGCCCTCACGCGCGAGCCCTTCGATGGTCACCACCTCCCGACCCTCGCACGCCAGCGCCAGGCTGATGCACGACAGCACCGGCGCGCCGTCCATCACCACCGTGCAGGCGCCGCAGTCGCCTTTGTCGCAGCCCTGCTTCGATCCGGTGAGGCCGAGGCCGTAACGCAAGGCCTCGAGCAGCGTGGTGCCCGGGGTGACCGCGCACTCGCGGGACTCGCCGTTGACTCGCAGCCGGCAGATGCTGGTGCTCAAGCGCACCTCGAGGGATCGGGTGGTTCACGGGTCCGAATCCCGTTGATTCAAGCCCCTGACGCGCGGGGTGTCAACGCGGCGAGGAGCTTCCGCCGCGTTTCGAGACCCCCGCCTCGCTTGTCGGGAACGCGCGTCGCCGTCACAATGCGACTCTATGTCCCGGCCCGGCACTGAGCCCCGATCCCTGTGGTGGTCCGCTCCGCCTCCCGCCTTCGCGCCGCTCGAGGCCGAGATCGACGCCGAGGTGCTGATCGTGGGCGGCGGCATCACCGGGGTGACGCTGGCCTACACGCTGGTGGAGCAGGGCGCGGTGGTGGCTCTGCTGGAAGCCGGGCCGATCGCCGGCTCGGCGAGCGGCCGCAATGCCGGATTC
The DNA here is from genome assembly GCA_035498555.1 of Candidatus Sulfotelmatobacter sp. Lineage (NCBI taxonomy): Bacteria > Pseudomonadati > Acidobacteriota > Terriglobia > Terriglobales > Candidatus Korobacteraceae > Candidatus Sulfotelmatobacter > Candidatus Sulfotelmatobacter sp. Next base: position 11,368 of record DATKAB010000181.1, on the reverse strand, counting down.
CTGCTGGCGGCCCCGGCCGAGCCCTACCCGCAGGCGGTGGAGTTCTGGGGTCGTCTCGGAGCGCGCGCGGTGCTCGAGACCGGACGCCGTTCGCACGCGCGGCTGCGCGAGCTGATCGAGAAGCTCGGCATCGACTGCGACTACCGCCGCCACGGCAGTGTGCGCCTGGCGTGCTCGGAGGAGGAATCCGAAGAGTATCGCGCCGCGATTCCCCTGTTGCAGGCCGACGGATTCGCGATGAAGGAGATCCCGGTCGAGCGCGCCGTGCCGGGGCAGGCGACCTCACGCTTCGTGTCCGCGCTGCTCTCGTCCGAGGATGGCGAGCTTCACCCGGTGCGCTTGATCCACGGCGTTGCCCGAGCCGCGGAGGCGCACGGCGTGCGCATGCACGGACATACCGCGCTGCGCTCGGCGCGCTGGAGCGGCGGGCTGTGGACCGCGGAAGTCGAGCGCGGCACGGTGCGCGCGCGAACGCTGGTGCTGTGCACCAACGCCTTCACCCCGCAGCTGTGCCCGGCGCTCGGCGACCTGATCGTGCCGAGGCGCGGGCAGATGCTGTCGACCGCGCCGATCGGGCGTGAGGTGGCCCCCTATCCCACCTACGCCCAGTACGGGTATCGGTACTGGCGACAGACCCGCGACGGCCGGCTGGTGATCGGCGGCTGGCGCGACCTCGACTTCGACGGCGAGAGCGGCTACGAGGATGAGCCGACCGAGGCGATCCAGAAGGGCATCGAGTCCGGGCTGGCCGAGCTGGTCCCGGAGGGCGCCGCGATCGAGCATCGCTGGGCGGGCACCATGGGTTTCGCGCGCGACGGGCGGCCGCTGGTCGGCTGGCTCGACGCCGGGCATCACCTCGCGATCTGCGGCGGCTTCACCGGCCACGGCATGGGCATGGCCGCTGCGTGCACGCTCGAGCTCGCCGATCTGCTGAGCTGGAAGAATTCCCCCGGCATCTCCAGCTACGATCCCGGTCGCTTCCCCGAGCTTCGACAGGGTCGCGACGGCTTCGTGGCGCTGGGCGCCGCCGGGCGCTGAATCCCGCCGCGCTTCTGGTCGACCTGCGCGTCGCCGGGCTATACTCCGAATTCTCTCGCCGCATCTTTAGCCATCCACTCCGGCCGCAGGGCACCCGGTGAATCCGGGTCCGGAGCCGGGCTTCCGGGAGCCTGAATGGAACTGAAGAACGCCGACGAAGTGCGGATCGCGACCGCGGCGCTCGCCAGCGGCAGCGGCGAGGCCCTCGATCGACTGGTGTGGAGCGGCGTGTTCGGCGCCGAGCCGGTTCGCGCGCGGGCGCGCCAGGCGGTGCTCGATCAGGCGCGCTCCTCGGGCCTCTATCCGGCCAGCATTCACGGCCTCTACATGGCTCGCGGGCGCGGCGAGACCCCGCTCGACTTCACGGTGCCCGCGATCAACATCCGCGGGCTGGCCTACGACACGGCGCGCGCGTTGTTTCGCGCGCGGCGCGCGCTCGACGCCGGCGCGGTGATCTGCGAGATCGCGCGCTCCGAGATCAGCTACACCGATCAGCGTCCGGCCGAATACGCGTTCGTGCTGCTGGGCGCGGCGCTGCGCGAGGGCTGGAAGGGACCGGTGTTCATCCAGGGCGACCACTTCCAGGTCAACGCCAAGAAATACGCGGCCGACCCCGAGGGGGAGGTTCGCGCGGTCGAGGATCTGACGCTCGAGGCGATTCGCGCCGGCTTCTACAACATCGACGTGGACACCTCGACGCTCGTCGATCTGTCGAAGCACGGGCACGAAGCGCAGCAGCAGGTGAACGGCGAGCGCTGCGCCGAGCTCACCGCGTTCATCCGTGCGCACGAGCCGCGCGGCGTCACCGTTTCGGTGGGCGGCGAGATCGGCGAGGTCGGCAGCCAGAACTCGACCCCGGAGGAGCTGCACGCGTTCATGAAGGTGTACGCGGCGGCGCTGACGCGGCTCGCGCCCGGCGCTCCCGGACTCTCCAAGATCTCGATCCAGACCGGCACCTCCCACGGCGGCGTCCCGCTCCCCGACGGCACCATCGCCAGGGTCAAGATCGATTTCGACGCCATCGACAAGCTGTCGAAGCTGGCGCGCCAGCCGTACGGCATGGCGGGCGCAGTGCAGCACGGCGCCTCGACGCTGCCCGCCGAGCTGTTCAATCGTTTTCCACAACTCGGCGCGTGCGAGATCCACCTCGCCACCGAATTCCAGAACATGATCTTCGATTCGCCGCAGCTGCCCGCCGACCTCAAGCAGGCGATCTACGCGAAGCTGCGCGAGACCGAGGCCGGCGACCGCAAGCCCAGCGACAGCGACGAGCAGTTCTACTACAAGACGCGCAAGAAGGCGCTGGGCGGCTGGAAGCGCGAGCTGTGGGGCCTCCCGGCTGACGTGCGCCGCGCCATGGGGGCGGCGCTGGAGGAGAAGTTCCGCTTCCTGCTCACGCAGCTGCACGTCGGCGGCACGCGCGCCCTGGCCGAAAAATACGCGCCGTTCGTTCCCGACTCGTTCCCGTCGGCCGGCGCGCCGGTCCGCGCCGGTGCCGCCGAGGACGTCAGCGGCCTGTCGGACTGACCATGCCCGGGCGAATCGTCACCCTTTCCCAGTTCGTGCTCCAGCAGGAGCGCGAGCATCCTGAAGCCAGCGGCGAATTCACTTCGGTGCTGCTCGACATCGCGCTCGCCGCCAAGATGATCAACAAGGCGGTGGTGCGCGCCGGCCTGGTGGACGTGCTCGGGGCGACCGGCGACATCAACGTGCAGGGCGAACGCGTGCAGAGGCTCGACGTGTTCGCCCACGAAACCATCATGCGCGTGCTGGGCTCGACCGGTCAGCTGGCGGTGGTGGCCTCGGAAGAGGACGAGGACATCGTGCAGGTCCCGGAGGGCGCCCCGATCGGACGCTACGTCGTCAACTTCGATCCCCTCGACGGCTCGGCGAACATCGACGCCAACGTGAACATCGGAACGATCTTCTCGATCCTGCCGCGTCTGACGCGCAGCGGGCGCGGAACGCTCGAGGACGTGCTGCAGGCCGGGCGCCGCCAGCTGTGCGCGGGCTACGTCCTCTACGGCTCGAGCACCATGCTGGTCTACACCACCGGCGACGGCGTTCACGGCTTCACGTTCGAGCCCAGCATCGGCGAGTTCCTGCTCAGCCATCCCAACATCCGGACACCCGCGCGCGGGCGCATCTACAGCGTGAATGAGGGCAACTACGCGCGCTGGCTCGATGGCGTGAAGCGCTACGTGGACTGGCTGAAGGCCAGCGACAGCGCGACCGGCCGCCCCTACTCGGCGCGCTACGTCGGCTCGCTGGTGGCGGACTTTCACCGCAACCTGCTCTACGGAGGCATCTACCTGTACCCGAGCGATCTCAAGAATCCGCACGGCAAGCTGCGCCTGCTCTACGAGGCGGCGCCGCTGGCGTTCGTGGCGGAGCAGGCCGGCGGCGCAGCCAGCGACGGCTCCCGCCGCATCATGGAGCTGCCGCCTTCGGCGCTCCACCAGCGCACCCCGCTCTTCATCGGCAGCCCCGACGACGTCCGGGAATGCGAGGAGTTCATCCAGGACAAGCACCCCGCGATCCGCGCCGAGCGCCGCGGCGGCCAACCGCTGCCGACCCGGCTGCAATAGGCTCGGAGGTCGAGACGTCGGGAGCCGGTTCGGCAGGCCCGCGGCCGACAAGGGTTTGGGCCGGGTCAAGCCCGCCGACGAGAGGTCGGTTTTCGGCCTCCGGCATCCAACCCTTGTCATGATCCGACCGACCCATGGAACGATATGACGATTGGGCGCCCCTCCACATCGCCGGATGACCGGGTGCTGGCCGACGCGGTGGTCCGTTCGGGGGACGAGCGCGCCTTCCGTGGGCTGTACCGGCGCTACACGCCGCTCCTCTACCCGTTCGTGCTGCGCGTCCTGGGCGGCAACGTGGCCGACGCGGAGGATGTCTTGCAGGAAACCTGGGTGCGGGCGGTTCGCCAGCTGGGGGGCTTCCGCTGGGAGTCGAGCCTGCGCACCTGGCTGACCTCGATCGCGCTCAATCTCTCGCGCGAGACCCTTCGCCGCCGCGGACGCGAGCGGACCGAGGAGCTGCCCGAGACCCTGGCGCTTCCGACGCGGGTTTCGCGCGATGGAGAACGCGTCGATCTGGAGCGAGCCATCGCTCGCCTGCCCGAAGGTTATCGGACCGTACTGGTCCTTCACGATATCGAAGGATTCACTCACGAGGAAATCAGCGAGCAGCTCGCCATCGCGGTGGGCACGTCGAAGAGCCAGCTCTTCGACGCGCGCCGGGCGATGCGGGCGCTCCTTCAACCTGCCGTGGAGAGACGCCATGCATGACGACGATTTGAGCCCCGACGAGCGCGAGCGCTTCCGCACGCTGCCGCGAACTCTCGACCCCGACGATTCGCTCGAAGAGCGCACGGTTCGCGCGCTGCGCTCGGCCGGCCTGCTTCGTTCGGCACCGGTGCGGGTGATCCGTTTTCCGCTCTCCCCCGCCTGGATCGGGGCGGCGCTGGCGGCCTCGCTCGCGATCTTCGTCGGCGGGTTCGGCATGGGCAGCTGGCTCGAGGCTCGCCACACCACCCAGGTGGTGGCCCAGCTCCACGAGCAGGACGCGACGCGCGCTGCGGCGCTGGTGCAGCAGACCGGTTCGGCCTACGTCTCGGCGATGGCGGCGCTGGCGTCGGCCTCGGAGCACGCCAGCTCGCCGTCCGAGGTCTCCCAGGGCCGGGAGGTCGCGGTGAACGCGCTCCACGCGGCGGCCAATCAGCTGGTGCGGCTCGCTCCCGAGGATCCGCTCGCAGTCAACATCCTGGCCGGCATGAGAAGCGCGTCGCAGACCGACTCGAGCGCGGGCAACAGCCGGCTGGTGTGGTTCTGACGCCGATGCGGGCGGGAAAGGAATTTCGAATGCTGAGGGACTCGCAGCAGGTCCTGAATTCGGCGCTGGGCGCGATCGCATGCGCGGCGATGCTGTGGGTCGCGCCGGCGCTCGCCTGCAAGGACGACATGCCGAAGCTCGGCTATCTCGGCATCGTCGATCTGGACTGCCATTGCTCGACGAGCTTCGAGATGCATTCGAACGACGGACAGCGCTACCTGACGCGCAGCTGGGTGTTCCGCAGCGAGCCGGTGGTCGGAGAAGTGGATGCCGACGGCCCCTCGGCCGGCAAGCTCAAAGCCGAGGACGTGATCACGGCGGTCAACGGCACTCTGATCACCACGCGCAACGGCAGCGAGATCTTTTCGAGTCTGAAGCCCGGCGAGGACGTCACGCTTACCGTGCGCCGCGACGGCCGCGAGCTGCCGGTGCGCTTCACGGTCGGCTCGATCTGCCCCGAGGAGCTGACCGGCTCGTTCAGCATGTCTTACGTCCCTGCGCCCCGCCCGGCGCCGACGCCGCCAAGCCCGCCGACGGCGATGACTCCGGGCATGGCGCCGCCCGCGCCGGGGGAAGCCCCGATGCCGCCGCCGGCGCCGCGTGCCATGTGGATGCGGCGAGGCGAGGCGATGGGACGTGCGTTCCAGCTTCCCGACGCCGGGCCGGAAGCCATGCCGCGCGGCTGGCTGGGCGTCGGCTTCACCTGCAACGAGTGCGGCGGGGAGAGGCCCGACTCGAGCACCACACCGGTGTGGTCGTTCTCCACCCTGCCGACGATCTACTTCGTGGATCCCGACGGTCCGGCCGCCAGGGCCGGCCTTCGCCGCGGCGACGTGCTCGCCAAGATCGACGGGCTCTCACTGCTCAGCGACCAGGGCGGCCGCCGCTTCGGTTCGATGAAGCCCGGGCAGGTGGTGAGCTGGACGGTGCTGCGCGACGGCTCCTCGAAGACGCTGAACGTGACCGCGGCGGCCCGGCCCGACGACCGCGGCCCCGAGCTCGAGGCCTACCGGCAGAAGATCGAGGCGCTGCGCGAGCAGCGTCGCCACAGCGAAGACATGAACGTGAACCTGCGCGATCTCGAGGTTCAGCTGAGGCAGCTCGAGCGGCTCGCGCCCGTGCCGTCCGCGCCGCGCCGCTTGCGCTATGCCGGCTCGGTGGCGGGCTCGGACGTCGAGGTGCGCGGCCTCGGCAGCGTGGTGGTGGATGATTCCGGCGACGAGATCGTGATCACCACGCGCGACGCGACCATCCGCATCAAGCCCAGCCCCAAGAACGCGAGCGCGAAGGACAAACCGGCGAAGAACTAGGCTCCGCTTGGAAACGGCAGGCGAGCGGCGTTTCCAAACGAGCCTGGCGCCCCGGCCTCATCTGGGCTCGAGCAGTCCCTGGCGCCGCAGCAGCTCCTGCATGAGCTTCGCGTTACGCGCCGCCTGACCGGCGTGGCAATTGTTGAAGAAGAGATAGGTGCGCTTCGCCTGCTCCGCCAGCTTCGCCACCTTCTCCAACCACTCCTTCAATTCCGCTTCCGAGTAGTCGTAGTCGTAGCGGTCGCCTCCACCTTGCCCCCACCACGTCTCGCTGTTGCGCCCGTGGAAGCGCACGTAGGCGGTATCGGTGGTGAGCAGCGCGATCGGGGGCATCAGTCCCTTGAGCGCCGGCTCGTCCACCGCGCAGTAGCCGATGCTCCGCTCCCGCAGCCAGTCGCCGAGGTCGGGCTTCGCCCACGAGTCGTGGCGGAATTCCGCAAATAGAGGTTCGCCCTCCAGACGCTTCCTCAGGGTGTCGAGATGAGCTTCGCTCGCGGCGGTGCGGCGGAATCCCCACGGGAATTGGGCGAGCAGCCCATCGTACTTACCGGCACGCTTGAGGGGCTCGAGCATGGCGAGGAACTCCTGGACCAGGGACGCGTCGCTCGAGCCTTCGTGGGTCATGGATTGATGGAGTTTGACCATGAAGCGGAAGCCCGGCGGAGTCTTCTTCTCCATCTGCTCGAGCACCCGCGGGGGCGGGATGCGGTAGTAGGTGGAGTTCACCTCCACCACCGGGAAGCGCTTCGAATAGAAGGACAGGAAATCGCCGGAGCGCATCCCGGGCGGATAGAAGGGGCCGACCCAGTCGGCGAAGGAGTAGCCCGAGGTGCCGACCCGCACCCGTTCGTCGGGCTGCCATTCGAGTGGGTCAGGCTCCTCGGGGAAGAGCGAGTTCACGCCGGGTCTTCGTCGCGAGAGTCGTCCGGGGGCCGACCTCGGGAAGGGGACACTGCGCCGAACGGTACGTGGCCGAGCTCGCGGCGGTAGCGCAGGCTTCCGAGTGGCACCACGCTCGCCTCGCCCAGCCGGTCGCGCAGGCGATCAAGAGCCGAGCGCAGCCTGAGTGAACGCTGGTCGGAACCGAACAGCGCCCCCTGCCTCGAGTCCTCGCCGCGCTCGATTTCCGAGACGCTCACGCCGAGCAGGCGGAGCGGGTCGCGCTTCCAGTTGGACTTGAGCAGGCGTCGCGCGGTCTCGAAGATGAGGGTGGCGTCGGCGGTGTGGCGGGGCAGTGCCCGCTGGCGAATCAGGGTCCGAAATCTCCGATCGCGCAGCTTGAGCGCGATGGTGCGGCCGACGTAGCCCTCCGAGCGCATGCGTCTCGCCACTTGATCCGAGAGTCTCAGCAGCATGCCTTCGAGTCGTGCCTCATCCTCGCAGTCCTCGGGAAGCGTCACCTCGTGTCCCACCGACTTGGCGTCGATGGCTCGATGGTACGGAATGAGCGGCGTTTCGTCGCGGCCGTGAGCCGCCGCGCGGAGCTGTGGGCCGATGATGCCGAAGGCCGCTCGCAACGAACCTTCGGGGGCGTGGGCCAGATCGCCGACCGTGACGATCCCGAGCGACCGCATGCGTTCGGCGAGCCTGGGTCCCACGCCCCACATGGTCTGCACTTCCGCCCGCCAGAAGGTGTCGCAGAATCCCTGTTCGTCGAGAGCGGTGAGCCCCGCCGGCTTCTGCACCCCCGAGGCCATCTTCGCCACCAGTTTGTTGGGACCCACGCCGATCGAGGCGCTGAGATCGAAGCGCGAACGGATCTCGCTCTGGATCCTGCGCGCGACCTCTATGGCGTCGGCGAGCGTCGGGGTTTCGGGCCCCAACCCCGCGAACGCCTCGTCCACGCTGAAGGGCTCGACATCGGGAGTGAATTCGAGATAGAGATCGAGCAGCTGAAGCGAAATCCCGACGTATTTCTGGGGATTGCCCTCGACGTAGTGGGCCGTCGGACAGAGCCGCCGCGCCTCCTGGAGCGGCATGCCGGCATGAACCCCCGAGGGACGCGCTTCGTAGGAAGCCGCCGTCACCACTCCCCGTCGCTCCGGATCACCGCAGACGATCACCGGCTGGCCGCGCAGATGCGGATGCTGCGCCTGTTCCACCGAAGCGAAGAAGGCGTCCATATCGATCAGCAGGATCTGACGTGTGGCGCTCGCGCGCGCGACCTCGACGCGGGGGATCATGAGGGCGGCGTGGTCCAGGCGCGGGTGAGCGTCCAGCGGGCGGAGCGCGGGTCGTAGCTCAGCTCGAAACTTTCGCCGCGCGAGCCCTCGACCGAGTAGTGCCGCAGCACCGTCTGCCCCTCCCGGCGCGTCCATTCGCCGGTGATCGCCTTGAGCCGGACCACCCGGCCATGCCAGCGGAAACGCAGCGGCCGGATGCGGCCTTCCACGAAGGCGGTCAGAACGTCGATGGGATCGCTGAGGGTTTCGAACATGGCGCGAGAACGTATCTGCATCGACATTACTGCACATACGTGCAGTAGGCAACCCGAATCTCCTTTTCGGGCTCGTTTCAGGGGAATGCCGCTCAGGCCGCGGCGGCCTGCTTGCGCGCCTTTGCGGCCGCCAGATCGAGACCGCGGCGCGCCACCACCAGGAACACGCTGCCGAGCATCAGGATCGCGCCCACCCACACCAGATTGATGAAGGGCTTGGTGCTGATCTCGACCGCCAGGATGTCGCCGACCTTCTGGCGTCCGCCGAGGCCGGGCACCTCGAGCCCCACGCGCCCGGTGTTGGGGTCGACCTTGGCGATCGTCACCGACCCACCGCCTGGCAGGTAATCGGGGATGCGGTTCTGGATCCCCGTTCCCATGTTGACCTCGAGCAGCGGCCGTGCCGGCACCGTGCGCCCGCCGATCTCGACGCGCAGGCGCGCGGCCACGCGCACCACGTCGCCCATCTCGCGGTCGAAGTCCTCGAAGGTGTACTTCACCTGTCCCACCTGCTTGGTCTCGCCCTTCGACAGCCACAGCAGGTCTTCCTCGCCCTCGTCCTGCCCCACCATCTCGAGCGGCGAGATGTAGATGTCGTGGGTGAGGAAGCGCTCGATATGCGGCTTCTTCATGTAGCCTTGATTGAACGGGCTCCAGTACAGCGCCGGCGACGCTTCGAAGTTCCGCTCCGGAGCGTTGACCGCGATCAGCACGTGGTCCTTCCCGTTCGCCTCGTGCTGCACCCCCTCGAATTTCAGCCGATAGCCCAGCGCGTTGCGTTCGACGCCCTGCGGCAGCTGCACCTGCGCCGCGCGACCATAGCCCGACGAAGCAACGATCCCGATCAGCATCACGCTGGCGCCGGTATGGGCGAGATAGGCGACACCGTGCTTCCATCCCGTCCGGAAGCCGCGCAGCGTCACCGTGAGATTGGCGGCCAGCGCGAACGCCGCCGACATCACCAGCGCGGCCGGAATCGGCTCGCGGACTCCGAGCAGGATGGCCACCAGCGCCGCCGCGATCGCGAAGCCGAGCGGCACGATGACGCCCGGGATGGCGAGCGCCAGCGCCCCGTACGAGAAAGTCACTCCGAGCGTCACCAGCAGCGGCAGCATCTCGCGCACACCCAGCATCGCCACCAGCGCGGTCACCACCACCCCGGCGGCGAGCGCAATCCAGGCCTTGCCGGTGGTGAGAGCGTGCTCCTGCTCACGCCAGCGGATCAGAGGCGCGACGCCGAGCAGCAGGCACATCGCCACCGCGAGCGGGGCGTTGACCAGGTTGTAGTACGAGGTCTGCACGTTGGAGGGCGGGCCGAACAACCGGGTGATGAGCGGCGCGCTCATGCCCACCGTGATCAGGGCCGCCATCAGCATGAACACCAGCTGGCCGAGCCACATCAGCGATTCGCGCGAGAAGCTGCCGAGCGGCCGCGGCGGCCCCGGGATGTCGCGCAGGCGATACAGCAACAGGCCGTAGCCCACGACGATCACCAGGAACAGGAACGAGAGCAGGAAGCTGCTGAGTCCCAGATTGGCGAACGAATGGACCGAGAAATCCGCGAGCACGCCGCTGCGCGTCAGGAACGACGCGTACAGCACCAGCACGTACGAGGTGACGGCGAGGAAGAAGTTCGAGCGGCGAAGGCTTCCGGTCGCGCGCTGCACCATCAATCCATGCAGCAGCGCCACGTTCGACAGCCAGGGGATGAACGAGCCGTTCTCGACCGGATCCCAGCCCCAGTAGCCGCCCCAGCCCAGCACCTTGTAGGCCCACACCCCTCCCATGATGAAGCCGGTGGCGAGAATGCCGGTCGAGAACGCCACCCACGGCAGCGCCAGCTTGACCCAGCCGTCGTAGTCCCGGCGCACCAGCGCCGCCATCGCGATCGCGAACGGCACCGCCAGAGAGGAAAATCCGGTGAACAGGACGGGGGGATGAATGGTCATCCACGGATCCTGGAGCAGCGGGTTCAGCCCCGAACCATCCAGCGGCACGCGACCCGGCGCCAGCATCAGGAACGGCCCGCGCATCACCGTCACCAGCCCGAGCATCACCAGCGGCAGATTGAGGAAGAACATCGCGCCCGAGACCAGCGGATGCTTGATGCGCATCAGGATCAGGCCGAGCGTCGAGGTGATCAACGCCCACAGCAGGAACGTGCCCTCCTGTCCGCCCCAGAACGCGGCGTACAGGTAGTGCGGCTCCATGTGTCGCGATGTGTAGCTGGCCACGTACTCGTAGCGGAAGTCGTGGGCGAAGATGTTGCGCCAGAGCGTGAGCGTCGCGGCCAGAAAACCGCTCCACTGGACGACGTACGCGAGCTTTCCGGGGCGCTCGGCGGCGGTCCGGCCACCGGCCGCCGCCAGGAACGCGAGGCCCGCGGCCAGCCCGGCCAGGAAAGCGACCCAGCTGAAGACCACGCCGAGGTTCACGACGAGCGGGCTTCCTTCTCCGCCATGGCCTGATACTTCGACGGGCACTTCACCAGCAGCTGCTCGGCCTCGAAATGGTCCTGCTGGTAGCGCCCGATCGCCACGATCGAGACCGCCTGATCGAAATTGCCCGGGATCACTCCCCGGTACACCACGGGGAGCACCTCGTTCTTCGAGTCCTTGAGCTTGAACTCGAGGAATTGTTCGTCGCGCTTGAGCACGTAGTTCTTATCGGCGAGAACGCCGTTCACCTGCACCAGTCCGCTGGCGCGGCGCGCCTCGGTGAACGAGATGTACGGCGTCACCGA
>DATKAB010000180.1 GCA_035498555.1 Candidatus Sulfotelmatobacter sp. | reverse complement strand
AAACGTCTTAAGCCCAAGCAACGCCTCGCGCCCCCGATGTGCGCGCCCAGCGTGATGCCCGGTCGGGCGCAATGCTTCAGCGCAAAGCGCAATACGGATCGCCGGCCAGAAACCTGCTAGAAACCGCTCAGGAATGGGACGCCGCCGCTATAGCCGCCCGCCCGCGCGCGAGAGAGACCGCCGCCTCAGCGCCTCGCGTCGCGCTCGGCCGCGACCAGCGCTGCGGTGGCCGCGTGCAGGGTGCTCTCGGGGAGCCCACCGAATCGCAGGAACAGGCCGTCGCCGCCGGAGGGCCGAAGCCGGTAGGCCTCGAGCCGCGCCAGGTCGAGCGAGCTGGCGTTGACGATGCGACGAACGTGCCGGGCCTCGGGGTGACACAGCAGCAGGTGCAGGCCGGCCGGGTTCTCCGGCCAGGACCAGCCGCGATCCGCGAGGGGGGCAAGGCCCGCCAGCAGCGCCGCGCGCTTCTCCCCGTAAACGGCGCGCATGCGGCGCAAATGAGAGTTGAAGTGTCCCTCGTCCATGAACAGGCTCATCGCCCGCTGGGGGAGGGGCGGCGTGAAGCCATCGAGATGAGTCCGGAGCGACGCGAGCGGCTCCACCAGCCGCTCGGGCACCACGGCAAACGCGAGACGCATCGAGACGAACATCGCCTTGCTCAACGTGCCGAGGTACAGCACGCGGGCCTGCGGGTCGAGCGAGTAGAGCGTCGTGAGGGGCTGGCCGACGTAACGGAACTCGCCGTCGTAGTCGTCGTCCACCAGCCACGAGTCGTGCTTCTCCGCCCAATCGAGCAGCGCGATGCGGCGCTCGAGGCTCAGGGCCGCGCCGGTCGGATACTGATGAGCCGGAGTCACGTAGGCCAGGCGGGCGCGAGGCGCGAGGCGCACTCCGACGTCCACCCGCAAACCCTGATCGTCCACCGGCACCGGCGTCAGGGTCGCGCCGGCCAGCTCGAACGCGGCGCGCGCGCCGGGATAGGCCGGATCCTCGATCCACACCGGATCGCCGCGATCGAGCAACAGGAGGGCCAGCGCATAGAGCGCCTGCTGGGCGCTGTTGAAGATGATGACCTGCGACGCGTCGCAGCGAATCCCACGAAATTGCGCCAGGTGGCGGGCGATCGAGGCACGCAGGGCGGGTAGCCCGCGCGGATCGGCGAAGTCCAACGCGCGCCGGCCCAGCTCACGCGCGGCGCGTGCCTGCAGTCGCAACCACGTTCGTGTCGGGAAGTCGCGAGTGTCGGCGATGCCGGCGTTGAACGCCCGCGGCTCGGGGGGCTCGCGGCAGGTGGCGTTGCTCGCGATCGCGCGGCCGCGACGCGAAGGAGAGCGCGAGCGGCGGGCCGTCTCTGCGCGTCTTGCCGGCGCGGCGAGACGTCGAGCGCTCGCGGCAACGAAGGTGCCGCGACCCACCGAGCGGTCCAGCAGGCCCTCCTCGGTGAGCTGGGCGTAGACTTCTTCCACCAGCCCGCGCGAGACGCCGTAGTCGAGGGCCGCCTGGCGGCTCGAGGGCAGCCGCTCCCCGGGCGCCAGCACCCCCTCGAGCACCGCGCCGTGGAGCGCGCGAAACAGGTCGCGGCGCCGGACCCGGCTGGCGCTCACCGGCGGCAGCAGGACGCCTCGTGATCGGCGCACCGTTTCCCCCCCCAATCGGTCCATTCTCAGAACCATAAATGGCTCTGGCAACCGGACCCATGGATCTCTAGCCTGATCGGGGGCCGGAGTCCATCGGAAATCCTCGAGAGGAGCAGAGCATGCGATTCGCAGCCGCGGTCCTGTTCACCACCCTGGCGGCTTCGGCGACGGGTTCGGGGACCGCCACCCACCTCCCGATCATCAACGACGACTACGCCCGGGCACGGGCCGAAGCCACTCAACGCCATCTGCCACTGTTCGTCGAAGTCTGGGCGCCGTGGTGATACTCATGTCGTCTCATGAGAGCGTCGCTCGACGATCCCGCTCTCGTGAGGCAGGCCGGACGGTTCGTCTGGCTCGAACTGGACTACGACCGGCCCGCCAACCAGCCGTTCATCGGGCGCCGCCACGTCGCCTACACGCCGTCGCTCTACGTGCTCGATCCGGCCACCGAGCGCGCGACCGCGACACACCTCGGCGGCATGACGCTGCCGGAGCTCGAGCGCTTCCTCGACCAGGGCGAGCGGGGCTTCAGGTCCGAGGCGCTCCCTCCCGCCGATGCAGCGCTGGCGCGCGGTGACGAAGCGCTGGGCCACGGCGAGTTCGCGAAGGCGTCGGCTCACTATCGCGAGGCGCTGGCGCTCGCTCCGCGCGGCTGGCCGGAGCGCCTCCACGCTGTCGGCTCGCTGACCTGGTCGCTGTGGGTGGCGGGCAGCGTGCGCGCGTGCGCCGAAACCGCCGCCGTCGAAGCGCCACGCATGCGGCGCGACGCGCGATTCGCCAGCGTGGTGCTCGCCGGCTTCGCCTCGAGCCTGCAAGGCGGCGATTCGAGCTGGGCCAGGTCGGCGCAGAAGATTCTCGAGCCGCTGGGAGACGAAGCGATCGCGATGCCTGCGGCGCTGCGCGACCACCGCTTTCAGCTCTACCAGCAGCTCATCATGGCCGCGCAGTCGCGTGGAGACACGACGCGCGCGCTGCAGCTCAGTCATCGATGGCTGGACGAGATCGACGCCATCCCGCCCGGCGACGACAACGAGCGCTCGGCGCTCGACATCGCCCGCGTCGACGCGCTGGTGGACTCGAGCGAGCTGCCGCGCGTGCTCGCGGCGTTGCAAGCCTCCGAACATGCCATGCCCTCCAACTACAACGCCTCGTTGCGGCGGGCGCAAGTCGAGCAGATCGCGGGTCACTACGATCAGGCGATCGCCGCCTGCGATCGCGGCCTCGCCCACGTGACCGGACCGCTCGGGCGTTCCTGGCTGCAGCGGACCCGGGCCGAGGCCATGATCGCCGCGGGGGACTCTGCGGGCGCGCGCACGTGCCTCGAGCAGGCGCTCGAATCGGCGCGAGCGATCGGCAATCCGGACAACCGCGACCACAATGTCGCCCGGATCAGGCGCGAGCTGGCGGCGCTGGGCTCGAAACAGCCCTAGACCCGACCGCCCGGGCTCCGTCTGGCCCACCGGCACTCCTAACGTGCTCGTGCGGCCTTTCCCGACGGAGCCTAGGGGTAGAACGTCTCCCACTTCGGCGAACCGCCGATCGAGGCTCCGACGAATCCGCCGAGCAGGATCCCGACAAGCGGCGCGCTGACCGCGCCCAGCGCCGCTTCCCCCTCGGCGTTGTTGGCGTAGATGAAGCCTGCCGTCACACCCGCCATCCCGCCGACCAGCGCGCCCTGGAAGAACCCGCTGATGGCGTGCGATCGCCCGGCGTCGATGCGATCGATGTCGGACCAGCGAATGACGCTCGACTGCACCGGCGGCGCAGGACCGCCCGCGATCACGGCAGGGCGGCGCAGCGGGGCGGCAAGGATCACGCCCAGCGAATCGAGCGTCAGGTGTTCGAGCTCGTGACGCTCGAGCGCCGAGGTCACGCGGAAGTGATTCCAGCGCGCGGCCTCGGCGCGCATGAGATCGAGGCGCGCGGAGTCGGGCACGGGTGCGGCGCCCGAGACCCCCGGCCCCAGCGCCAGCAGCGTACCGAACAGCAGCGATTTCGGGAGCGCCGACTTCCTCACGCTCCCTAGAACCATCGCTGGATGGTCACCTTCTTGTCGGTATAGAACTCGATCGAGTCGCGGCCATGCGCCTTGAGGTCGCCGAAGAAGCTCTGCTTCGAGCCGCCGAATGGGAAGAACGCCATCGGCGCCGCGACGCCGATGTTGACGCCGAGCATCGCGGGCTCCACGCGGTAGCGATATTCCCGCGCCCATTTGCCGCTGGTGGTGAAGATGCTGGTGGCGTTGCCCAGCTCGTGGTTGCGCACGATCGCCACCGCGTCGTCGAAGTCCCGGGCGCGCATCAGGCACAGCACCGGTCCGAAGATCTCCTCGCGGCCGACGGTCATTTCCGGCCTCACGTCGTCGAGGATCGTCGGCCCCACGAAGTAACCGTTGGGATGCTTCGGATCCCGGTAGCCGCGGCCATCCAGCAGCAGTTTCGCGCCTTCGGCGACGCCCTTCTCGATGTAGCCGAGCACCTTGTCACGATGCTGCCTGGTGATCAGAGGTCCCATGGTGACGCCGGCCTCGAGCCCGTCGCCAACCACGATCTTCTTCGCCTCGGCGACCAGCCGGTCGCGGATCTGCTCGTAGGCGTCCCCCACCGCCAGCACCACGCTGTTGGCCAGGCAGCGCTCGCCTGCGCAGCCGAAGCACGATTCGGTCGAGACCTGCGCGGTCCGATCCATCTCCGCGTCGGGCATCACCACCACGAAGTTCTTGGCGCCGCCCAGTGCCTGCACCCGCTTTCCCTTGTCGGCGGCGCGTTTGTAGATGTAGTGAGCGACCGGCGTCGAGCCCACAAACGAAACCCCGGCGATGCCCGGATGGTCGAGAATCGCGTCCACGGTGGTCCTGCCGCCGTGCACCAGGTTGACCACGCCCTCGGGGAAGCCCGCTTCGTGCATCAGCTCGAACAGCATGATCTGCGAGAGCGGCACGCGCTCGCTGGGCTTCACGATGAAGGTGTTGCCGCACGCCACCGCGTGCGGAAGGAACCACATCGGCACCATGGCCGGGAAGTTGAACGGCGTGATGGCGGCGAACACCCCGAGCGGCTGGCGCACCACGTGGCAGTCGATGCCGGCGGCGATGTCTTCGAGCGAGGTACCCATCATGCGGTCGGGGATGCCGATCGCGAGGTCCACGTTGTCGATGGCACGGCGGACGCTGCTGCGCGACTCGTCGAGCGTCTTGCCGTGCTCGAGCGTGATCGTGCTGGCGATGTCGTCGAAGCGTCGCTCCATCAGCGCCTTGAGCGCGAACAGCGGCTTCACCCGGTTGACGGGCGGCGTCTTCCGCCACAGCGGAAAAGCCTTGAGCGCGGCCTGGACCGCGCGATCCACGTCGCTCGCGGCGCCCAGCGGAACCCGGGCGAGCAGCTCGTCATTGACCGGATTGCGCACGTCTCCGAACTCGGTGGCGTCGGACTTCTGCCACTTTCCGCCCACGAAATTGTGGAGGATTCGTACCGCGGATTCGGTTTCAGCCGCTTCGGGAGCGGCGAGTGTGTCTTCGCGTGGAGTGCTCATGGGTTCCTCCTGACCGCCGGGAAAGTGCCCGACGAGGATACACCCGCGCGCGCAAATCGCGGAACACCTCGCGCATGTGCCGCCAGGCGAATCGCGGGTACCGCGCGGAGCGCGGTCCGGCGCCCCCGAGCGTGGCGAGCGGCACCCACTCGGCGCTGGCGGCGTCGTCGGCGGCACGCGCGACTCCCCCGCTCCAGCGCGCGAGGAAGTAGAAGTTCATGGTCGGAAACCAGCCGAACCCCTTCAGGTAGTAGCGATCCCAGTAGAAGCCCAGCCACTCGGCGCGGCGGACCCGAAGCCCGGTCTCCTCGCGCAGCTCGCGGCGCGCGGCGCCTTCGAGCGTCTCCCCGGCTTCGATGAAGCCCCCCGGTAGGTCGAGCCATCCGATCCTGGGCGGACTCGCTCGACGCAGCATCAGCACGTCGTCGCCCTTCATCACCAGGAATCCCGCGCAGGCGCGCGGATAGTCATAGAGGAGGTAGCCGCATCTCTCGCAGCCGATCTTGCGCGGCTGCTCGTGGAGCGTGCGGCGCAGCGGCCGGCCACAACGCGCGCAGGGAAAGGTCGCGCCGCGTGGGTTTGCGCGGCGCCCGGCTCGCTCGCTCACCGCGCGCTCACCGAGATCACGGCCGGCAGCGGCACGCGGCCCGCGTCGTCGGGGTCGCTGGAGCGCGAGGCACGGGGATTCCAGTGGCCGAAGCTGGCGTAAGCGAACCGTCCGGACCGGATGCACATCTCGGCCTCGAGTCCGCCGTCCATGGACATCGCGTGCACCAGACCGAGCCTGGATTCCTTGAGCCACTGCGCGAGATCCCAGAGCGTGTAGGAGCCTTCGGTGGTGAACACCAGCAGGTGCCCGAGCCGGTCCTCGCCCACCACGGTGCGATTCGCGTCCTGATCGGTATGCCTCACGCGCAGCTCGCCATCGCTGTCGAACAGCATGAAGGACTGCGCCACCTCTCGCCACGCCTGCGCCACGATCGCCAGCGACTCCGGGGCGAGATCGAGCACGTGCGCGCCGGCACCGCCGCCCACCGGCTCCGCCACCAGCGCCGCGCGGAATTCCGGATGAGGCTTCGCCGAGATCGGCCGGCCCCCGCTCACCAGGATGCCCATGTAGCCATAGTCCGGATAGTACTGGCCGGCATTGAACACCGCGATCGCGCGCGTGGTCGCGAGCCATTCGGTGACCGGCAGCGGGCGCGGGTCCGGCAATCGCGAGTAGTGATGGACCGCGATGCGGGCGCGAACCGGATCGATGCGGAGCACCGCCACGTCGGGCGAGCCCCGCCGGCAGAAGCGGTCGGCGCGCATCAGCGCGAAGTCGATCCCCGGGGCCAGGGGTCGCCAGCGCGGCGCCCAGCTGTGGGTGGCGATCACGATCGCGCCAACCGCAACCGCGACGAGCGCGGCCAGGCGGCCGATGGGCAGGCGGCGGGAGATCATCGAATCATCATTGTCCCGGTCGCGTCGGCGACGCGCAAACCCGCGGCCCCAGGTGGCGCCACGGGACTCGAATCGCGGCTACGCCGCCTCGCTCAGTCCGGCTTCGACCACGCGCTGCCGGACGGCATCGAGCGCTTCGAGGCTGCGCGCGCGATCGTGATGTTCGACGGCATGCAGCCGCGCCGCGTCGCCCATCAAGCGGCGCGCCTCGTCGTGGCTGAGGAGCATCGCGATGCGATCGGCGAACAGGGCCGGCGTGTCGGGCGACGCGATCATGCCACTGCCGTGCTGCACCAGTTCGGCGAGCCCGCCGCGCCCGGTCGTCACGACTGGAATGCCGCAGGCAAACGCCTGCAGCACGAACAATCCGCCGACGTCGTCCCACAGCGACGGCGAGATCGCCACGTCGCAGGCGGCGATCACGCCGGGCAGGTCGCCCGCTGCGACGGCGTCGAGCAGCTCGATGTGGCCGGAGAGCCCCAGCTCGCGCAGCTCCTCGCCGGCCGCGGTGGCCCATTCGGGGTTGGCGGGGTCGCGGCCCACCACCACCATGGTCGCGTCAGAGACCCGGGCCCGCACGCCCACCAGCAGATCCACGAGGATGCCGGCGCCGCGCGCGTGCTCCGGCGGACCGAGAAACAGCGCCCGCGGCCTGTCGCCCCGCGTTTCGTACAGCGCTCGCGCGTTGGCGTTGACGGGCGGAACCGGATCGGGCCGAAAGCGCTCCGTATCCACGCCGAACCCGATCTGGTCCACCGCGCGGCCGAGCAGCGTGCTCAGGCGCTCGGCCTGAACGCGCGCGTGCGTGACGATGGCCGGCGCCCGCGAGAGCAAGCGACTGCGCACTTCCATCTCCCGCAGCTTCTCCATGCCCGCGCACTCGCCACAGGCCTCGGCGGGATAGCGGACGTCGCAGCGCACGTACTGCGGCCGGCGCATGAGGTCGTTCTGCGGGCACACCGGCCAGTGGCCGAAGACGTCGAGCATCAGCGGTGCGTCGCGGAGGTACTCGATGACGCGCGCGCTCAGGGGCCCGGGCGTGGCGAGGTGAATCACGTCCGGATGGCGCGCGAGCGCCGCGACCAGCGCGGGCTCCAGACCGTCGCCGCCTTGCGCCAGCACTTGCACGCCCGGCGGCACGTCGGCCTCGGGGCCCTTGGCGCGCAGCGTAATCGCCTCGACCCGGTGGCCGTGGGCCGCGGCGTGCTCGGCCACGTCCCACATCCACCAGGCGGGCTCGCACAACGTGGACCGATCGAACTGGTCCACGATGAGCAACAGCCTCATGCGGCCCGGTCCTCATCCTCCCGGTTGTCGAAGTAGGCGGTCAGCGCCTCGAGATCGGCGCGGGCCGCGTGGTGGCCGGGGTGGAGCCACAACGTGTGCGTGAGCAGTCGCATGGCGCCTTCGACCGCACCCAGCTCGAAGCAGGCCGAAGCGGCGAGATAGCAGAGCAGCGGCTCGTGCGGCGAGAACGACAGGCCGCGCAGGGCGCGAGACAGGGCCTCACGAGCATGGCCGCGACGCAGCGCGGTCTCGGCGCCGCGCGCGAGACCCTTCGCCGCCTCACGATCGGCGGGTTCGTCGAGCCCGGGAATGAACCTCTGGAGCTCGTTCATGGCGGAACGGAGGCGTTGCGAGACGTAGTTTTCGAGCTGTGGCTCGTCCGACTCGAGTACACGGTCGGCCAGACGACCCAGGGCGCGTGAGAGCTCGCCCATCGTGGGATGCTTCGCCTCGGACATTCCGTATCCCTCCCGCCGTCTCCCGACGTGCCGTCCGACTCGGCGCCTCCGGACGGCCATCCTTCGCGCGCCCGAAGACGCGCGGCTTCCTTGCGGAGGTTTATCGGCAATCGCCGGGCGGGGCTGAACGGAAAGCTGCGCCGCGAGAGTCCGCCGCCCTCTCGATCACGAGCGTGGGGCGAGTTCAGGCCGGCTTCAGGAGCGGATGCAGGAACCGCTCGAGCAGGTTGCCGGCGACGTTCATGCGGTACTCCCGATCCGAGCGGATGTCGTCGATTGGAACGAGGTCCCGGGCCAGCGATTCTCGAGCTTCGGCGGCCGCCGCCGTGGTGAGCGCGCGACCCAGCAGCGCTGCTTCCGCATGCCGCGCGCGCGCCGGCACCGGCGCCATGCTGCCGTAGGCCAGACGCGCGTGCGTCACGCGCCCGCGCTCCAGCGCGATCACTCCTGCGAACACCACCTTCGAGATGCTCTGCGCTCGCCGCGTTCCCACTTTGCGGAAGAATGCGCGAGCGCCGCGCGGCGGCTCGGGCAGCGTAATCGCCGTAATCAGCTCGTCGGGCTCGAGCGCGAGGTCCCGATAGCCCCGATAGAGCTCGGCGAACGGGATGTCGCGGCCGCCGCGCAGCGATCGGACCTGCACCACCGCGTCATGAGCGAGCAGCACGGGCAGCGAATCCCCGGCCGGCGAGGCGTTGGCGACATTGCCGGCGAGGGTGGCGCGGTTCTGGATCTGCCACGCGCCGACCTCCGCGGCCGCGGCCGCCAGCGAAGGAAATCGCCGCCGGATCGCGGCATGCTCGCGAAGCTCGCGAAACGTGACGCCGCCGCCGATCGTCACCGCCTCGCGCGCCACTCGCAGGCGTTTCAGCTCGGCGACACGCGTCACGTCCATGAAGCGCGTGGCGGAGAGCGTGCCGGCGTTGAGATAGACGTAGAGATCGGTGCCGCCGGCCAGCGGCGTGGGGCGGTCGCGCATCGCCATCAGCTCGAGCGCTTCATCGAGCCGGCGCGGCCTCGAGAGCTCGAGCGCCGAGAGCGCGGATCTCATCGCGCGCGTGGCTTCCGGCCGCGCGAGCGCGCCGCCGCGCGTGGCCGCGTGCCGCCGCGTGCCGCCGCGCGCACCGCGTCCACGATCTTCTGGTAGCCGGTGCAGCGGCAGAGATTCCCGGCCAGCGCCTCGCGCACCTCGTCTTCGCTCGGAACGCGACCGCGCGAGCGCCGCAGCAGTTCGGTGGAAGTGATCAGCATGCCCGGGGTGCAGATGCCGCATTGCGCGGCGCCGTGTTCGACGAACTCGCGCTGCAGGCGCGACAGGGTGGCGCCCTTCGCCAGCCCTTCGACGGTCGTGATGCGCGAACCCTCGGCCTGCGCGGCCGACACCAGGCACGAGCACACCGAGCGGCCGTCGATCAGCACGCTGCACGCTCCGCATTCGCCCTCGCCGCAGCCCTCCTTGGCGCCGCTGAGCCCGCAATCCTCGCGCAGCACGTCGAGCAGGCGCTTCATCGGCGGCGCCGTGACTCGACGGCGCCGGCCGTTGACGTGGAGCGTGATGCGGAAGGTCTCGCTCACCGCCCGGCCCCGGCCGCGAGCGCGCGCAGCACGCGCTCGGGTGTCGCGGGAATCGCATCGAGCCGCCGGCCCGTGGCCTGCGCGATGGCCGCGATCACCGCCGGCGCCGGCACGTCCATCGGCAGCTCGCCCACGCCCTTGGCGCCGAAGGGGCCACCCGAAAACGGATGTTCGAGAATTGCGACTCTCATCGGCGGCGCGTCGGCCGAAGTGGGAATGATGTAGTTGGTCAGCTGGTGGTTCCAGACCCGGCCGTCCTTCCAGCGCACTTCCTCGAGCAGCGCCCAGCCCAGCGCCTGCAACGTCCCGCCCTCGATCTGTCCGGCGGCCAGCACCGGATGGATCGCCTTGCCGATGTCCTGCGCGGTCACCACGTCGACCACGCGCGTCTCGCCGGTGTCGAGGTCCACTTCGACCTCGACCGCGCACGAGCCGTACGAGAACACCGGATAGGCGTCGCCGCGATAGTGTTCGTCGTCCCACTCGATCCAGGCCGGCTTCTCGTACTTCTCCTCGAGTCGCAGCTCGCCGCGCTGCCCGAGGAAACGGCGCGCCACCGCTCGGAAGTCGGCGTCGCCCCGCAGCGGCCGCTCGGCGAATAGCTCGAGCCGCTCGCGCATGCGGGTGCCGCAGCGCGCCAGCAAACCACCGACCACCATGCAGGTGCGCGAAGCCACCGTGGGCCCGCTGTTCGGCACCTCGCGCGTGTCGGGAGTCTGGATGCGCACCAGTCCGGGCGAGACGCCGAGGCTCTCGGCCACCATCTGCGCGAAGATCGTGGTGGTGCCCTGGCCGATCTCGGTGCTGGCAGCGCGGGCGCGCGGCCGCCCGTCGGGCGCGAGGTCCAGCGCCACCACCGACGCGAGCCGGGTTTCGCCGCTGCCCGTGAAGCCGGCGCCGTGGTAGGCGAGCGCAAGACCGATGCCGCGGCGCAGGCGGCGGGCCGGCGCGCGCCGATCCGCGCGCGCCCTGCCGCTCTTCTCCGCGCGCTCTGCCGCCACGTTCTGGCGATCGAAGCGGGCACGCCTGGCAGGGTAGCCGGCCAGCTGCGCGGTTCGATCCAGGCACTCGACCGCGCTCACGCTCTCCCGCAGCGTCTGCCCGGTCGGCGTGGCATCGCCGATCCGGAGCGCGTTGTGACGGCGCAACTCGAGCGGGTCGATTCCCAGCTCGGCCGCGATGCGATCGACGTGGCACTCGACCGCAAACTGGGTCTGCGGCGCACCGAAACCGCGGAACGCGCCGTTGGGAGGTGTGTGGGTGGCCACGGCGCGGGCGCGGATCCGCGCCGCCGGCCAGCGATAGGGCCCGGCGGCGTGGATCGCGCCGCGCGACAGCACCACCGGCGAGAGCGTCACGTACGCACCGCCGTCCATCACGCAGTCCATGTCGTAGGCGGTGAAGGTGCCGTCGCGTCTCACTCCCGCACGCACACGCATCACCGCCGGATGGCGCTTGGTGGTGGCGGCGATGTCCTCGAGCCGGTCGTACATGATCTTGACCGGCCTGCCGCTCTTCCAGGCGAGCAGCGCCGCGTGCGCGCCGATCATGGAGGGATACTCTTCCTTGCCTCCGAATCCGCCGCCGGTCACGGTCTGGATCACGCGCACCTTCTCGGCCGGCAGGTGAAAGGCGCGGAGCACCGCGTGGTGCACGTAGTACGGGCACTGCAGGGATCCGCGCAGCAGCAGCCCTCCTTCCGGCGTGCGCTCGGCGATCATGCCGTTGTTCTCGATGTAGATGTGCTCCTGGTGCCCGACGCGGTACTCGCCTTCAACGATCCGATCGGCGGACGCGAATCCGGCCTCGAGGTCGCCGCGCTCGATCAAGATCTCCTTGAACACGTTGTCGTCGCCGTGGATCAAAGCGCGCTTCGCCAGCGAGTCCTCGACCGTGAGCACCGGTTCGAGGGTCTCGTATTCGATCTTGACCGCGCGGGTGGCGGCCTCGACGCGCTCGGCATCTTCGTGAGCCAGCAGCAGAATCGGCTCGTCGGCATGGCGGATCTCTTCCACCGCCAGCAGCGGCTGATCGTCCTCGATCAACGCCACCACGTTCTCGCCGGGAATGTCGCGATGGTCCGCGACCACCAGGTCGCGCCAGTCGAAGGCCGGATCGAGCTGGATGCGTTTGATCCTCCCGTGAGCGATGGTGGAGCGCACCGTCCGGCCGTGCAGCATTCCGGGCACGCGCAGGTCGTCGACGTAGAGCGCGCGGCCGGTCACCTTGTCGGGCGCCTCGAGCTTGGGGATGGAGACGCCGACCGCGGACGGGCGGCGGAGCGTGGTGGCACGAGTGCGGCGGACGGACGAGCGTTTCATCCGTCGCACTGTAGGACGTGGGTGCGCGGGTGCCAAGCGAGATACGCGACAATCAGCCGGGGATTCACGGCAGCGAGTGGTAGCCCTGCCGCCGAGGGACCAGTCATGTCGAGCGCCGGATGGAGGTCAGCATCTCGGCCCGCGCTGGCACGCGATCGCGCTCGCGGTGCCGGCGATTCCCCAGTGCTGGCTGGGCGGCAAGCGCTACGAATGGCAGCGCGGGAGCGTCGAGACGACTTCCTAGTCGTCGAGCCTCATCTTCTTCAGCAGCGCCGCGAACCGGGGATCGCCGCGCAGGCCGTCCAGTCGCGGGTGCACCTTGAGCAGGCCGAGCGCGCCGTCGCGACGCGCGTACGCCTGATCGAGCCACTCGAAGGCCGCGTCGACCTCGCCCAGACAGGCATGAATGGTGGCGATGCCGAAGGTCGGGGCGAATTCGCGGCGTGCCCGCTCGATCAGCCGCCCGAGAATCTCGCGCGACTCCTCCTTCCGCCCGGCCAGGGCGTAGGTGTGGGCGAGCCCCGCCGACATGCCGGGGTCGCTGCGCTCGAGCGCGATCGAGAGCTTGTACTCGGCGATCGCCTCGTCGAGCATTCCCTTCTGCTCATAGGCGCGCGCGAGGTCCGTGTGCCCGGGCAGGAAGCTCGGATCCAGCGCGGTGCTGCGCCGGTAGTATTCGATGGCCCGATCGTACTGGCGGGCGAAGAAGTAGACGTCGCCGACCGCCGCGTAGATGATCAGCGAGAGCGGATCCATCTCGAGCGCGCGGCGTGACTCGACGATCGCCTCGGCATGCCGGCCGAGGCTCGAGAGCAGCTGGGCGTGCCAGCGCAGGCCGTTGGCGTAGCCGGGATTCAGCTCGACACTGCGCCGCAGCTCACGCTCGGCGCCGGCCCAGTCCCAGTCGCGGAAGCGCAGCACGTAGCCCAGCGAGCCGTGGAGCTCCGCCACCGTGTCGTCCAGCTCGAGCCCCTTCAGCGCCATCGCGCGGGCGCTGGCGTACGCCTCGTCGTGGGGCATGGCGTTGATGTTGCCGAGCACGCCGTAACAGTCGGCGAGGCCGGCGTAGGCGAGCGCGTAGCTGGGATCGATCCCCAGCGCTTGCCGGAACTGCTCGATGGCGGCGCGCAGCTCGTCCGGCGTCCATTTGTTCCACAGGTAGCGGCCGCGCAGATAGGCGAGATGCGCTTCGGGATTCACGGCGCGCTCGTCCGCGAGCCGCTCGCGCTCCTCGGCGGTCACATGGACTTTGATGCTGTCGGCGATCGCCTGGGCCACGTCCGACTGCAAGCGCAGGATGTCGCCGATGTCGCGCTCGTAGCTCTCGCTCCACAGCTGGCTGTCGTTGGCGGCGCGCACCAGGTGCGCGGTGATCCGCACGCGCTCACCCGAACGGAGCACCGCGCCCTCGACGATGGCGTCCACGTCCACCTCTCGCGCGATCTGCGGAAGCGGCTTTCTCGCCCCCTTGTAGGTCATCACCGACGTGCGCGAGATCACGCGCAGGGCGCCGATGCGGGCCAGGCTCGCGATCAGCGCGTCGGTCATGCCGTCGGCGAAGAACTCCTGCGCCGGATCGCCGGAGAGATTGGCGAGCGGCATCACCGCCAGCGAGCGGATCGGCTGTGGCTCGCTCGCGAGGGCAGCTTTCGCGCCGCTCCCGCCGCGCAGCTGGTCGGCCACGCGCCGCGCGGTCGGGGTGCGCCGGCCGGGATCCGTCGCCAGCGCGGCCAGCACGATCTGGGAGAAACCTTCGCTCAGCTCGGGGCGCAACGCGCGCGGCGATGGCGCCGGCGAGTGGACGATCGAATAGATCAGGGCCGGGATCAGCGTTTCCTCGTGCGGGCGGTGGCCGGTTGCCAGCTCGAACAACACCACGCCCAGCGCGTACACGTCGCTCCGGGCGCTGGCCGCAGCGCCGCCGAACAACTCGGGCGCGCCGTAGGCCAGCGTGCCGGCGAACGCGGCCCCGCGCGGTCCGCTCACCGTGGCGGCGGTCTCGCCGGCCGCGTCGTGCAAGCGCGCGAGGCCGAAGTCGAGCAGCTTGACCTGGCCCTTCGGAGTCAGCAGCACGTTGGAGGGCTTGAGATCGCGATGGATCACGCCCTGATCGTGCGCCGCCTCGAGCGCCTCGGCGATCTGAATGCCGATCGCCACCACCTCGGACTCGTCGAGCGGTCCGCGCTCCAGCCGCTTCTCGAGCGAGTGCCCGGGCACGAACTCGGTGACCAGGAAGTCGGTGCCGGAATCACTGTCGAAATCGAGCGCGGTCTCGATGTTGGCGTGGTTGAGACGCGACAGGGCCATCGCCTCCTGTCGGAAACGGGTGCGCGAAGCGTCGTCGACCAGCGTGGATTCGGGCAGCACCTTGATCGCCACGTCGCGACCGAGCCGTTCGTCGTGCGCGCGATAGACCACGCCCAT
This sequence comes from Candidatus Sulfotelmatobacter sp., assembly GCA_035498555.1. Classification (NCBI taxonomy): domain Bacteria; kingdom Pseudomonadati; phylum Acidobacteriota; class Terriglobia; order Terriglobales; family Candidatus Korobacteraceae; genus Candidatus Sulfotelmatobacter; species Candidatus Sulfotelmatobacter sp. Next base: position 2,273 of record DATKAB010000180.1, on the reverse strand, counting down.
CGAGCCGGCGCCGACCCGCTCCAGCAGGCGATAGCGGGAAAGCGTGCGGCCGACCAGTGAATCCACGGGAAGCATCATCGGCAAGATGCCAATCGCGCGCTACAGCTCGACGTCGCGATTCACGTCCTTGTAGTAGATGTAACGCGCCGGCTCGGAGCTGGTGGCGTAGAACGACTGCGGGCAGAAGGGGCCCATCCAGATGAAGTCGCCGGCTTTCACTTCCATCCAACGGTCGCCCAGGTAATAGACGCCCTGGCCCTGCAACATGTAGAGGCCGTGCTCCATCACGTGGGTCTCGGTGATCGGCAGCGAAAATCCCGGCGGGAAGGTGAAGATGTTCATCGCCATGTCGTAGCTGACATCGTCGGGCAGCAGCTTCTTGAGCAGCAGCTCCTGGACGTCCATGAACGGCTCGCCCTTCACCTCGCCCTCCGTGCCGACCACGTCGTGCGGCGGATTGTGGTCGAACGCCTGGAAGCGCTTCTTCAGGCACAGAACCCGCGCGCGCTGCTTGACGTGCACCCGGAATCGCGAGCCCGGCGTGAGATAGGCGAAACCGCCGGCGCTCATCCGGTGGCCGCGGCTGTTGAGATCCAGCTCGAGGGCGCCGTCGAGCACGTAGATGAAGCCTTCGATGCCATCCGGCAGCTTGTGACCTGCGCCGCCCTCGGCGCCGACCTCGAACAGGTACATCGCGAAACGCGCGCCCAGCGCCGGCGCGGCGAGAATGCGCGCGGTGGTGGCGGTCCATTCGGGCAGCACGCTCGCGGGAACGCCCTCGGGCGGAAGCAGGCAGAAGTTGCGCTCCACCACCACGCGGCTCGTGACCAATCCCTGTTGCGGCATCGGATTTCGCTCGCCTCCCGCTCGCCCGCGCCCTACATTCGGCGCTTCCACCTGGAGATCGCTCATGTCCACCACGCTCGAGCCCGACGACCTGCGCGCGCTGCTCGCGCGCCTCGCCGAAGCCAACCGGAAAGTCGCGGAAGCCTACCCCGGCGACCGGCTCGACCGCCAGCCGGTTCACACCGTCTATGGCGGCGCGCAGCTGTTCTCGGCGGACATCGCGGCGAAGCTGGGCTCGGCGGCGCGGCGCTCGCTCGAGGAATACGCGCCCGACCCCTCGACCTTCGCGCGCGCGCTCGAGCTTCCCGGCGACGCCGAGTACCAGCGCACCATCCACGCGCGGGTGGTGGAAAAGCTCAAACGCGAGCCGGTCGAGGACTTCCGCATCGACTTCGAGGACGGCTACGGCAATCGCCAAGACGCCGAAGAGGATCGCGACGCCGTGAAAGACGCCGAGGAAGTCGCGCGCGGATTGAAGGAAAAGCTGCTGCCCCCGGCGATCGGTATCCGCATCAAGCCGCTGACCGAAGAGCTCCACCGGCGCTCGCTGCGCACGCTCGATCTGTTCCTGACTGCGTTGGTTCGCTCGACCGGCGGCGAGCTTCCCCGCGACTTCGTGGTGACACTGCCCAAGATCACCAGCGCCGAGCAGGTGACCGTGCTGGTGGAGGCGCTGGCCGCACTCGAGCGCCGGCTGTCGCTCCCGGCGGGCGCGATCCCGATCGAGCTGATGGTCGAGACCACCCAGAGCATCATCGGGGCGGACGGCCTGTTTGCCTTGCCCGCGCTGGTGCGCGCCGGCCGAGGCCGCGTGCGCGGCGCCCACTTCGGCACCTACGACTACACCGCCGGCTGCAACATCACCGCCCGATTCCAGATGCCATCCCACATCGCCTGCGACTTCGCGCGGCACGTGATCCAGGTGACCATGGCCGGCACCGGCGTGACGATTTCGGACGGAGCCACCACCATCCTGCCGGTCGGCCCGCACCGCGCCGGCATTGGTGCCCCGCTCACCCCGGCGCAGATCAAGGAGAACGTCGCCGCGGTTCATCGCGCCTGGAAGATCCATTTCGACGACGTGCGCACCTCGCTGCGCAACGCCTACTACCAGGGCTGGGATCTGAATCCCGCGCAGCTCCCCTCCCGCTACGCCGCCGTGTTCTCGTTCTTCCTCGAGGCCCGCGCCGAGGCCGCCGCCCGGCTCCGCGCCTTCGTGGACAAGGCGGCGCGGGCGACGCTCTCGGGCTCGGTGTTCGACGACGCCGCAACCGGCCAAGGCCTGCTCAACTTCTTCCTGCGCGGGCTCTCGTGCGGGGCGCTGACGGAAGCCGAGGCGCTCGCCACCGGGCTCACGCTCGAGGAGATCCGCGGCCGCAGCTTCGTGAAAATGCTGGCGGGTCGGCAGGCGCGCGCTTCGAATTGAC
>DATKAB010000179.1 GCA_035498555.1 Candidatus Sulfotelmatobacter sp. | reverse complement strand
TTCCCACTCGCACCTCGACGCTCACGCGAGTCCTTCCTGCCATTCGGCCACCGTGGCGGCGAGCTCGTCCAGCACCTGGTCGTCGGTGCGGCCGCTCTTCTTCAGCACGTGGAACGAGTGGTCGGCGCCCTCGATCACGCGGAGCGTCGCGCGCTCCCCGAGGCGCTCCAGGATCGGCGTCAGCAACGTGAGATCGGCGAGCGCGTCGCGGGTGCCCTGCAGGAACAGCATCGGCATCGTTACGCGCGCCAGGTGCTCGGCGCGCGAGGTCCCCGGCTGCCCGGCGGGGTGGAGCGGGAAGCCGAGGAAGACGAGCCCCTGCACTCCGGCGAGCGGCTCGGCCGCGGCCGCACGCGAGGTCATGCGCCCGCCCATCGACTTGCCGCCCGCGAGCACCGGGAGCTTGCCGGCCGCCTCGCGGCCGGTCGCGACCGCCGCGCGCACCGTGGCGAGCAGCAGCGGTTCGGGATCGATGCGGCGGCTGCCGTGCTCGGTGTAGGGAAACTGGTAGCGTAGCGTCGCGATGCCGCGCGCCGCGAGTCGGTGTACGACGTCCTCCATGAAGCGGTGACGCATGTCGGCGCCCGCGCCGTGCGCAAGCACGTAGAGCGCACGCGGGTGTGCCGGTGCCAGCAGCAGCGCCGAGACTTCGACCCCCGGCGCGACCGGGATGCGCCGGGCCGACGGCTCGAGCCCCGCACCCACCTTCACCGCTCCTTCTCCATCCGCCTCATGCGTTCCTCGATCGCCTTGAGCGCTCGGCCCATGTCCACGCCTTCGCCCAGCACGCCGCGCAGCGGATCGTCCATCTTTTCAAAGCGCTTCGGCAACGTGCGCAGGTTGAACTTGGCCGGATCGAGCCTGGCGTTCACCTCGCTCCATTTCAACGGACACGAGGCCGAAGCCTCCGGCACCGGCCGGAGCGAATACGGCGCGACGATGGTGACGCCGTGCCCGTTCTGACCCCAGTCCACGTACACCTTGCCGCCGCGGGCGTGGAGCGGGCGGGCCAGCGTCGAGATGTCCGGCTTCGCGTGCTGGACCAGCGTCGCGAGCAGGCGCGCGAACGTCTTGCACTCGTCGTGGGTGTAGTGGCGGCCGAGTGGGATCAGGCAGTGGATGCCTTTCTGACCCGAGGTCTTGGGGAAGCCCGGGAGCTCGAGCTCCTCGAGCAGCTTGCGCATCGCGATCGCCACCTCGACCACGTGAGAGAACGGCGCGCCCTTGGGATCGAGGTCGAGCACCAGCCAGTCGGGCCGCTCGAGCGATCCCGAGCGCGAGCTCCACATGTGGATCGGGATGGTGCCCATGTTCGCCACGTAGCGCAGCGACTCCGGATTGTCGAGCACGAAGAAGCGGATGTCGCGCTCGGAGTCCTTCGAGTAGACGGATTCGGTGCGGATCCAGTCGGGCACGAACACCGGCGCGTCCTTCTGGAAGAACGACTTGCCCTCGATGCCGTCGGGGTAGCGGGTCAGCACGATCGGGCGGTCCTTGAGATAGGGGAGCATGAGCGGCGCGACGGTGTCGTAGTAGGCGACCAGATCGCCCTTGGTGTAGCCCTGCTTCGGCCAGAACACCTTCTTGAGATTGCTGAGCCGGACCTCGGGTGCCGACTGCGGCCTGGGCTCCCGTGCCGCGGCGCCGCCTGCCGCCGCCGGCTCCAGCGGCGGATCGGCTTCCGCCAGCGCCCCGGCCTCCGCGGCGGGAAGCGCCGCGTCCGAATCGCGCTCCTCCTCGCGCCGGACATCCTCCGGCTTCTTGTCGTCGCGCATTCCCATGAAGATCGGATGTCGCAGTCCACCGTCGCCGGTCCACTCGGTGAAGCGGACTTCGCACACCAGACGCGGCTCGACCCAGTGGTCGGCGCGACCGTTGGGTCCGCTCGCGCCGAAGGGGGAGTCCTTGCGCGCGAGCGGCTGGAGCTGCCGCCACAGCTGATCCTGCATCGCGTCGTCGAAGCCGCTGCCAACGCGCGTGACGTGGCGCAGCGTGCCGTTTTCGTAGACGCCGACGTGCAGCGCTCCGAAGTGGCGGCCGCCGGCCCGGGGATCGGTCCACCCGCCAACCACGAATTCCTGGCGGCGCTGGCACTTGATCTTGATCCAGTCGCTGGAGCGCTTGCCCGTGTACGGACTCGCGGCGCGCTTCGCGATGATGCCCTCGAGCCCCATTTCATTCGCGGCTTCGAAGAACGCGATGCCGTGCCGCTCGACGTGGTCGCCGGCCTGGACCACGCCCGCCGGCGGCAGCGCGCGCGCCAGGCAGTCCTTGCGGTCGATCAGCGCGAGCTTGCGCAGGTCGTGCCCTTCCAGCGCCAGGCAGTCGAAGAACACCGCGCGCACCGGCACGCGGGCCATGCCCGCCGCGATGTCGCGCGGCTTCGACAGGTGCATGCGCCTCTGCAGACTCGCAAAGCTCGGCCGCCCGCTGTCGTCGTAAGCCACGATCTCGCCGTCGAGCACCGCATGCTGCACCGCGAGCCCGCGCAGAGCATCGGCGATCTCGGGATAGCGCGCGGTGATGTCTTCGCCGCTGCGCCCGAACATGCGCACGTCCTCGCCGCGCCGTTCGGCGATCACGCGCACCCCGTCGTACTTGATCTCGAACACCCAGCCCTCGCGGGAGAACGGCTCCTCCGCCGGCGTCGCCAGCATGTGCGACACGCGGTCGGCGCGCACCTCGCCGCGCGGCGCCTTCAGCGACTCGACGTGGTCGCGCAGCGCCGCGAGCCACGCCGCCGCGTCGCGCATCTCCTGCACCGTGAGGCCCGAGATCACCGAGCGCGGCCAGCGGGTGAGCGCGTCGCAATCGGCGGCGGCGGCGTCGGCCTTCTTCCACAGCAGCCAGTCGTTCTCGCCGCGGCTGGTGCGCACCAGGTTCCAGCGCCCGCCGAGCTTGTGCCCGAACAACTCGAGCTCGAGCTTGCCGCGCGCGTACTGCTCGCGGATATCCTCGGGCTTGAACGAGCGATAGGTGCCACGGTCCCACACGATCACCGAGCCGGCGCCGTAGTTGCCGGACGGGATCACGCCCTCGAAGTTCGCGTACTCCATCGGATGGTCCTCGACGTGGACCGCGAGCCGCTTCTCCTCGGCGCGCACCGACGGGCCCTTCGGCACCGCCCAGCTCTTGAGCACGCCGTCCATCTCGAGGCGCAGGTCGCAATGGAGGTTGCGCGCCCAGTGCTCCTGCACCACGAAGCGCGCCGGCGCGGGCGGCGCCGCCGCCGCGCCCGGGGCCGGCGCTCGCGAGGCCTGAGCTCCACCGAACGGCTCGGGCGTCCGGTCGGGGTCGCGCTTCTTGCGATAGGCCTCGAGCGGCACGGGCGCCTTCTTCGCATCCTCATCGCCCGGCTCGCGTTCGGTGGCTCTGGGTCGCGGCTCACCCGTGGGGGCGGCGGGACGCGGCTTGGCGGGGCGGCGGGAACGCGCGGGCATGGGGCGGGTCGAATTTCCCTGGAACTCTGCCGATGGATGGAGGGACGGTTGAGCAGAGTAAATCACGGTGCTAGCGTAATGTGCCACGTCCCCTTTGAAGGAGGGTACCCAGATGCCTCCGCATTCGACCGGCTCCGGGACCATCTCGTTCGGTCTCGTGTCCATCCCGATCCGCATGTACACCTCTGCCTCGTCCGAGGGGGTGTCGTTCAACCAGCTGCATCCGAAGTGCGGCGGGCGCGTCCGCCAGCAGATGATCTGCCCCACCTGCAACGAGGTGGTCGAGCGCTCGTCGCTGGTCAAGGGCTACGAGTTCGCCAAGGACCAGTACGTTCAGTTCACCGACGAGGAATTGAAGGCGCTGGAAGGCGAGGCGTCGAAGATGATCGACATCGCCGAGTTCGTGCCGCTCGCGCAGGTGGACCCGATCTACTTCGAGAAGACCTACTACCTGGGGCCCGACAAGGGCGGCGAGAAGGCCTACCGGCTGCTCGGCGACGCGATGAAGAAGGCTGGGCGCGTGGCGCTCGCCAAGTTCGTGATGCGCGGCAAGGAGAACCTGGTGCTGATTCGCCCCGCCGAGGGCGGCCTGATGCTCCACACCATGTACTTCGCCGATGAGATCCGCGATTTCGGCGAGGTGGACAAGGGCGAGGACGCCAAGCTCAAGCCCGGCGAGCTCGAGCTGGCCGAGCGGCTGGTGAGCGAGCTGACCAGCGAGAAGTTCAGCCCCGAGAAGTACGCCGACGAATATCGGGATCGCGTCCTGCAGGTGGTCGAATCGAAGGTCGAGGGCAAGGAAGTGACGTCGCTGGCCCCGCAGGCCCAGCGCACGCAGGTGATCGACCTGATGGAGGCGCTCAAGCAAAGTCTCGGCAAGCGTGCCGGCGGGGGAAAGGCCGGCGCGGAGGCCGCCGAGAGCGGGGCACTCGAGAAGAAGCCGGCCGCGCGCGCGCGACAGAAGGCCGAGGCGCCGCGCGAGAAGAAGGTGCAGGGCGGCAAACGCTGACGCGGGTCCCAGGGAGGGGATCTCGATGAGAGCGAGCGCGGAGTTGAGACTGGTGGAGCCGCGGACCGATCGGCGTTATTCGCTCCGCGAGGCGGCGGGCATCCTCGAGGTGCCCGAAGCCCGCCTGCGCGCGCTCGCGCGCGCCGGTTTCCTGGCACCCCAGCGGGGGCCGATCGGACCCCTGTCGTTCGGCTTCCAGGACCTGCTGCTGCTGCGCACGACCAAGGGCCTGCTCGAGTCGGGCGTTTCGATGCGGCGCATCCGCAGCATCTGGGCGTCGCTTCGCGAGCAGCTCGCCGCCGACCTGCCGCTCACCAGCATCAGCATTCACACCGATGGCAACGAGGTCGTGGCCTCCGACGGTTCGGCCCGGTGGCGGCCCGACTCGGGTCAGTTCCTGCTCAACTTCGACGCCAGCGAGATCGCGGAGCGCTCCGCGGCGCGAGCGGCGCCCGCCCCGCGCGCGCACGAATTGCGCTCGGCGCTTTCGGCCACCGAAGCCGATCGGCCGCTCACGGCCGACCACTGGTACGAACTAGGATGCGAGCTCGAGGCATCGTCAGTCGAAGAGGCCGGCGAGGCCTACGCCCACGCGCTCGACCTCGACCCCTCGATGGCCGAGGCCCACGTCAATCTCGGCCGACTGTTCCACATCGCCGGCGAGCTGGGCCGAGCCGAACCCCACTATCGCGACGCCGTGAGGGTCGATCCCGACAATCCGACGCCGCACTTCAATCTCGGCGTACTGCTCGAGGAGCTGGGCCGGCGCGATGAAGCGGTGCACGCGTATCGGCAGGCGATTCTGCGTGACCCCGATTTCGCCGACGCCCACTGCAATCTCGGCCTGCTGCTCGAGTCGCTCGGGCGCCGGCAGGAAGCGGTGCGCCACCTGATGGCCGCGCGCAAGCTGAGCGGGGAAGCGGATGCGCAGGACGACTGCAAGTAGCGCATGACGGGGATTGGTCGGGGCATCGGATCGATTCGATGGGCCGGGCCGAGCCCCATAGTCGCGCCGCCGTGAGGGTCGATCCCGACATGCAAAAGCGAGTTCACGCCATGCGGATCATTCCGGAACCGGCGCCCAATTCGCGCACTATCTTCATTGCGCCCCCCGGGGAACCTGTCATGACGGGTGTGGGAGCGGGCGCTGGGCCGGTCAGCTACGCGTGTGGGAACTGCGGCCGGATCCTGCTCGAGAGTCTCTTCGATGGCCAGGTCCGGAACATCGTGATCCAGTGCACGCGTTGCGGCAGCTTCAACGAGACGCCTCCCGCCCACGAGTTCAATTGATCGATTTCCGCGGATGCCGCGGATCGGCAGGGGCTCGCGCAACGGAGCCCGTGAAGCGAGTCGAAGGGCGTTGTTCTGTGTGTCTGGGCTGGTCCCCCCGGCAACCGCCCGGGGCCCATCGCCGAAGCGGCGCGGCGATTACCGCAGCAACGTGACGCGCCGCGTACCCACGTCGCGCCCCGCCACCCGCATGCGCACGAAGTAGAGTCCCGCCGG
>DATKAB010000178.1 GCA_035498555.1 Candidatus Sulfotelmatobacter sp. | reverse complement strand
CGCGATGGGCGGGATCGGCAGCGACGCCGCGATGGAGAGCGCCGACGTGGTGCTCATGTCGGACGATCTCACCGCGCTGCCGTTCGCGATGCGGCTCGCCAGGCGCGCCCGCGCCATCGTGATCCAGAACGTGACCATCGCTGTGGGCGTCATGGCGCTGCTCGTGACCTGGGTGTTCCTCGGCCAGCACACGCCGTTCGGCGCGCTCCGCCTGCCGGTGGCGGTGAGCGGCCACGAGGGCAGCACCGTGGTGGTTATCTTGAACGGTCTGCGACTGCTGGCGGAGCGGCGCGGGAAGTAGCGGGCGGAGTCGGTCGCGAGGCGAGCGACCCCACGTCTCCCGGCGCGCCCACTCGCACCACGCTCAGGCTCAATCCGCCGGTCTTCAGCCGCGCGTTGATCGCGGCGATCAACTGCTGCGGCGAATTCTTCGCCGGATCGAACGCGAACGAGGCCGCCGGCGGCGCCAGCGAGACGCGTGGCGTTCCGGCATCCACGCCGGCGACGCCGCCGAGCTGACGCGCCAGCCTGCGCGGCAGCGCCGAGTCTCCAGGGGCGACGGAGCCGCGAATCGCCGTGAACAGCACCACGTGACCGCGTGCCCTGGCCGCCGAGACCACCTGCCAGTCGTAGGTGGCCGCGATCTTGTCCTCGAGGCAGGCATTGCAGGCGAGCGCGATCGCGGCGCGCACCGCCAGCACCGCAGCGGCGAGCAACACGGCGGCACCCGGCCGAGCAGCCGTTCGCAACGCGCGAGCTCTCACGGCGCGCTCCCGGTGCCGGTGGTGTCGGCCCCGGCCGGCGGCGGGTTCTTGCCGGCCCAGCGGAAGTAGAGCAGGAGCTGCTGGATCTCGCCCGGTGTCAGGTTCTGATTCGGCATCTGGATCAGGTAGCGCTTGAGCAGCGCCTTCGCGGTGTCGTCGTGGGCGGTCATCATTTCCGGAGAGCGGAGCCAGCTCGTGATCCAGCGTTCGTCGCGGCGCTCGGTCACGCCGAGCAGATCCGGGCCCACCACGCGGCCCTTGCCGATGCTGTGGCAGGCGACGCAGCGACTGTCGAACAGGGTCTTGCCGGCGAGCGTCTGGGGATCGGCCGGGCTCGCGGTCGCCGCAATGTTGTGATGCTCGAGCGGCTCGGGGCGCAGCTCGGGAGTTCCGCCGGTCGCGTCAATCACGCCGATCGCGCCCTGCGAGGCGTTCGCGAAGTGGTGATCCACCATCACGTACTTGCCGCTCTCGGGGATCTTCAGCTCGACGATCGCCGAGCCGCTCGAGGGTAGCAGCACGGTCTGCATGCCGCGGAACTGGTTGTCGGGATTACCGTCGATCCACACTCGATCGAAGATCGTGCCGACCACGTGGAAGCTCGAGGTGTTGCTGGGGCCGACGTTGAGCACGAACAGCCGCACGCGCTCGCCGGGCTTCGCCATCAGCGGGTGATCCATCATGCCGTTGTAGACGCCGTTGAACACGGTGTAGGTCGAGGCCTTGGTGCGCACGCGATCGGTGTCGAGCACGAAGAGCGGCTTGCCGTTGACGGTCCGGTGCTGGGGATCGAGCCGCGTGTAGAACTCGCTCTGGATCACCGCGTACTCCCGATCCACGTGGGTCGGATAGCCCTCGCGCGGCTCGGCGATCAGCATGCCGTACATGCCCGAGGCGATGTGCTCGAGGATCATCGGCGTGCCGCAGTGGTACATGAACACGCCCGGGTAGTTGAGCTGAAATTCGAATGAGATGGTCTGCCCCGGGGCAATCGAGCGGTACTTGTCCTGAGGAGAAACCATCGCGGCGTGGAAGTCCATGGAATGCATCATCGGCATCAGGTACGTCGCGAGGCCGGGCATCGCTTCGTCGCTGCGATTGGTCATGCTGAAGCGGATGCGATCCCCGACCCGCGCGTGCACCACCGGCGCGGGCACGTGGCCGCCGAACGTCCAGGCGGCGAAGTTCACGCCCGGCGCGATTTCGATGATGCGGTCCACCACGTCGAGCTGGATGGTCTTGACCGGCTCGGCGCCGAGCTTCCCCGGATCGGGGACGATGCTGAGGGCTTCGCCCGACAGAAACGGCCCGGTGTGGCGCACGGTGTCGACGCTCGCCGGCTTCGGATGAAGGTCCATCCTCGATTCATCGTAGCGGTCGGACTTGGTCGAGCAGCCGACCATCAGCAGGGTGGCCGCGGCTACGGCGCAGGCGAGCGCGGCGCGCGAACCGGCAGACGGGCTGGGACGGCAGAGTGTCATGGCGTGAGGCCTCCGGGCGGTTGGCTCGACGAGCATGCCGCATCTTGCTTCGGCACGGGCGTGCCCGCAAGAAGCCGCTCTCGCGAGGCGCATTCGCAGCCACTTGCCGGCGTCGCGCTCCGCTGGGGACCTTTTCCCAGCCGTCGGGTGAGGTTCCGCAACCGCTCGTCCTGGGCGCCCTCGAGGGCTCGAAATCTGCAATTTCGGCCGTGCGACAAGACTTCTCCGCGTGCGACCTGCAGCGAGCCGCAGGCCGGCGGGCGCCGGTTTCCGCGGGCACGGATCCTGTACCTGTAGGTCTCCATTCCGTCGCCCACCCGAGGCCCGCGGGTGCAGGCGATCTTCCTGGTCCCTTGAGGAGAGCCCCGCGATGAAGTCGTTCCGTCGTGTCATTGGCGCCATGCTGGTGGGCGCCGTTCTGATCGTGGCGACCTTTGGCTGCGGCCACGCGCCAACCGCTCCCACCGCATCTTCCCTCTCGGATTCCGGCGTCGCCGCGAGCCCCGGCTCGGCAAGCCAGTCCTCGGGCCTGATCTCGACAGTGGGCTCGACGCTGGGCGGTGTGGTCGGCGGCCTCGTCAAGCTGGTGGTGCGGACCCTCGACGTCGTCGGTAGGGTCGGCGGCTCGCTCACCAACGGCCTGTGGCGCGTGGACGTACCGGCCGGCGCGATCGACGGCAACGCCACCATCAGCATCTCGGTGGCCGGGTCCGGCAGCTCGGAGTGCGATCTCGGCATCACCCCGGCCGACAAGAACCACTTCGCGACGCCGGTCACGCTGACGTTCGACTGCCGCAACGTGCCGGCCGACCAGCTCGCGAGCTACGTGGTGTTCTGGTTCAACCCTTCCACCGGTGGCTGGGAACCGGTTGCAGGTTCGACGGTCGACCTGAACCACAAGACGGTCAGCGCGCCGCTCCAGCACTTCTCGAGATATTCGGTTGCCCCCGCTGATGGAAAGGCGGGCTGGTAGCAGCACCCAGGGGAGGAGACGAATCGGACCGCCCGCGACATCCGTACGCGGGCGGTCCGGTGTTTTCGAAGCGGGAGCGCCCCGCAGCGCGATCGTCGGGCGCCTGCGGACGATCCCTAGGTGCTCGCGGACAGACAGCGACTCACCGAGCGCTCGAATTCGGCGTAGTGCCGCGCGCCGATGAAGCAGTCGCGCACCACGCCGTCGCGATCGATCACCAGACTGAGCGGCCGGCCCGGCACATCGAGCCAGTCGATACGCGGCAGGTAACCGTTGAGCGTCCCGTACGAGTACTTCGCTGCGAAGCGCTGCAGCCGCGCGCGATCCTCGGTCGAGACCGTGAGCACGACGAGCCCGCGTGAAGCGTAGTCGCGCTGGAGCCGCGCGATCTCGGGCAGCTCGGCGCGGCACGGGTTGCACCACGTCGCCCAGAGGTTGAGCACCACCACGCGGCCGCGCAGCTCACTCAGGCGCCGCGTCGAGTCGGTCGCCACCTCGTGGAACGCGACCTCTCCGGCCGGGCGCCCGACCACGCCCATCACGGCGTGCACCTGAGCGAGGAGCGGCGCCATCGGGCCGGCCACGCCATAAAGGGCGAGACCCGACAGCAGCGCCACCAGCAGCAACAGGATCGATCCGACGCGCGCCGAGGCATGCGCCGGGACCAGGAAGCGCCGCCCGCGGCCGAGCCGGGCGATCCCCAGCAGCGACAGCAGCAGCAGCCCGCCGAATATCCATGCGCCCCATTGGGCGAGCACGGGAAGCAGCCGTTCGATCTGACCTTGCATGAGGACCTCCTCGAGGGGTGACGAACCGAATACGAACGCCGCGCCCGTCCGGTTGCGACGAATGCGTTCGGATAGAATCGAAGCCTCGCATCTGTACCGCCAGCCGGCCCCCATCCCGCGAGGAGCACGAAGTGACCGATCTCAATCCCCAGGCGAAGCAGATGGCCGACGAGTCCATGGTGCGGACACTCGCCGCGCAGGCCCGAGCGATCTGGCCGCAGGAAGTGCATCTGTTCCGCCGCTATGGGCTGCCACCCGAGATCCGCATTCTCGACGCCGGTTGCGGCACCGGCGAGGTCTCCTCGCGGTTGGCGGAGTTGTACCCGCTGGCGAAGGTGCTGGGGGTGGACATCCTCGATCACCATCTGGCGATGGCGCGTGAGCGCTTCGCGAAGCTCGCGCCGCGGCTGTCGTTCGAGCACCAGAGCGTCTTCGAGCTGCCGGCGGCCGACGCGACCTACGACCTCACCGTCTGCCGGCACGTGCTGCATTCGGTGCCGCACTACGATCGCGTGGTCGCGGAACTCGCGCGCGTGACCCGGCCGGGAGGCTGGCTGCACCTGCTGCCCGAGGACTACGACATGCTGCACTTCCAGAGCGGCGGGCTCGACCTGCGCGAATTCTGGTACGAAACCGCCAACCGGTTCGGCGAGCGCACCCACACCGACCTGTTCGCCGGTCGCAACACGTACGCGGTGATGAAGACCCTCGGCCTCGAGGACATCACGGTGGACTACGTGATCGTCGACAATCTGCGCGTGCCACGCGAGACGTTTGCGGCCATTTACGAAGCGTGGCGTGACGGCTACATCGAATCGATCAGCGAATACTCCGGCCGCAGCGCGGAAAACGTTACCGCATGCTTCGAGCAAATGATCGCGATCGTCCGCGACCCGGGCCGCTACGCGGTGTGGATGGTGCCGGTGGTGGCGGGACGGGTGCCGAAGCGAGGCTGATCGCGCTCGCCGCCGCGAGCGTGGGGAGGCCGCGCGCGGGGCGCGAGGCGCGGGTATTCTCACCGCCCATGCGCCGTATCCTCTGTCTGCTGGCCGCCGCGCTCCTCATGCCTGTGCTCGCGCCGGCCGCTTCGACCCCGATGACGCCCTCGCGCCGGCTGGCCGGGACGTTCGTGCCCTGCGACACGCTGTTCGGCCACGGCCAGCTCGATTCGCTGCTTCGCCGGCTCGATCGCATCGAGGCGGGGGCGCCGGCCGACTCCGACCTGCAGATCGTGTCGGGTTCCTACCGCGCGCTGGTGCTGGCGCTCAATGGCCACACCGATCGCGTCGCCGCCCTTTCGGGTCGCGCCCTCGCGCGCTCCCGTCAGGACCGCGACACGTTGCTCGAGTGTCGGGCGCTGGCGGGGCTCGCGCTCTCGAGTTTGTTCACCCCGGACACCGCGGGCACCCGCCGGCGGCTCGGACAACTCCTCGAGCTGTCCCGCGCCGGGGGCAAATCCTACTTCGAGGCTCAAGCGCGACTGAACCTGGCCTACCTCGAGGTCCAGGCGGGCCGGGCGGAATCCGCGCGGCAGGGCTATCTGGCCGCCCTGCAGCTGTTCTCGCCTGCGCGCGACGTGGTGCCGCGGCGGATCGCCCGAGTCGGGCTCGCGCGGGCGCTCGGGGAGCTCTACCGATTCGACGAACAGCGCAACGTCAACATCGCGCTGGTCCGCGAGTGCCGCCGCAACGGGGACAGGCTCAACGAGGCCTACACGCTCAACAACATGGCGGTGATGGAAATCGAGATCGGCGATCCCAGCGAGGCCATCCCCTTCTATGAGCGGGCGATCGAGCTGCTGCGCGAGGCGGGTGACCGAAAGGGCCGGCTCGTCACCTCGGTCAATCTCGGGGCGGCGTACATCCGGCTCGGGCGGTCCGGCGAGGCCGCGAGTCTGCTTCAGGCGGAGCTCGATACTCTCGACCGGCGCATGCCGGCCGACGCGCGGGGATCCCTGCTCGAGAACCTCGGCGCAGCCCGAATCCAGCAGGGCAGGCGCCAGGTGGCGCGCCAACACATCTTCACGGCCTGGGCGGTGCTGGATTCGGCCAACCTCTCGCCGAGCTATAGCCTGGTCACGAACTATGCCCGAATGATGGCCGACGACGGCAAGGTCGACGAAGCGGTGCACCTGCTCGACGACTGGGTCGCTCGAGGTCTCGCGCACGGCACGTCCGACTTCGCTCGTTCAGTAAGCAACACCGCGGCGGAAATCCTCTCGAACCATGGCCGGCCCGACGAGGCGATGAAGCGCTGGCGCGAGATCCTGGGCGGCATCGATTCACTGCGACCCGGCGGACAGTACTTGCGCGCCGCAGTGCTGCTCTCGATGGCGCAGGGCCATTTGCGCCGGGGCGATGTCGCGAACGCCCGCGGCGAGGCGCTCGAGTCGATTCGCCTGTGGGAAAAGGCGCGCAGCGGAATTCGCTCCGCGGAGTGGCGGGAGGCGCCGTTCGGTCCGGCGGCCGAGGGCTGGCCGGGCCTGGCGCGCGCCCTGCTCGCCTGCGAACCGGGCGAGCGGCGCGCGGATCGCGAGGCGGCGGCCTTCGCCGAGCTGCAGCGGCTCAAAGCGCGGACCTTCAGCGAACGCGCCATCCGCCGCGCGCCGCTCGCGATCGGCGACGCGCGCCGGTTCGCTCAAGACCTGCTTGGGGAAGGCGAATTGTTCCTCGACGTGCATCCGGAACGCGACAGCATTTATGTCTTCGCACTGTCGCGGACCGAGTTTCGGCTCGCCCGGCTCTCCGACGCGGCAGCGCTTCGCGACCGGCTCGATCGATTTCGCGAGCTGCTGGTCGGCCCGCAATCCTCCGATCGAGCCTTCGAGGATCGGGCCGCGGTCGAGCTCGGCGAGACCCTGTGGGGCCCGATCCGCGAGCTGCTCGCTGGAAAGCGGCGGGTGATCGTGAGCGACGGCGGGCTCGGAGCGGGCATTCCCTGGGGACTGCTCCGCGTTCCGGGCAGCGCCGATCCCGCGCTGGTGAACTTCGAGTTCGCCACCGTCCCCTCGCTCGAGGCGCTGGCGATCGTTCGCTCGCCCCATCCGAACCGCGGCGAGGAGCCCTTGTTGGTGCTGGCCGGAGCCGGCGACGCGCGCGCACGCCGGCTTCCCGGAGTGAAGGAGGAATCGAACTGGCTCGCGGGGCGCTACGCCCCCGTGATCGTAAGCATGCCCCGCTCGAGCGCCGAGGCGACACGAGCGCTGGGCTCGGCGCCCCGATTCAGCTGCATTCATGTTGCGGCGCACTTCGCCGATGACGCCGAGAATCCCTGGAACGCCGGGGTGCTGTTCGGCGATCCGGCTCGCGACGACGCCTACCTGCGCACGCGCGATCTCGATACGGGGCGCGTGAGCTCGAGGCTGGTGGTGCTGTCGGGATGCTCGTCGGCCGGCGAGCACGCGATCGGCCTCGAAGCCGATCGGGGGCTCGCCAGCGCCTTCCTTGCCGCCGGCGCCGGCGCGGTGGTGGGAACGCTGTGGCCGGTGACCGACGAGGCGAGCGCCGAGTTCACGAAACGGTTCTACCGATCGCTCGAGCAAGGACGTGGGGCGGCGCTGGCGCTGGCGATGGCGCAACGCGAGCTGCGCGCGCAGGGCAGCGACACCCGGGACTGGGCGGGTTTCGTGCTGCTCGGCGATCCCGAGCAGTCCCCCCGGCTTCGCCGGCGCTGAGGCGCCGGCTCTAGCCGGTTCGCTCGCTCCGCCGCCAACGCCAGTAGGCCGCGAATCCCACCATGCCGCCCGACGCGAACGCGATCATCACCACCGCTGCGCGCGGAGTCGCCAGGGGCGAGGCGCCGATCAGCCGCATCGAGCCGATGCCGAGCGCGCCGAGCGCGAGGCCGAGCAGCACGCCCACGCCCACATACAGCGCCAGGGTCTGGCTTCGAAGGCGTCGCAGCGGCCAGGTGACGAGTCCGCCCCACAGCAGCGCGAGCGCCCAGAGCAGCGGGAACATCACGAGCCCGGTGCGACCGATCGCGACGCCGCGCTCGACCGGCGACGTCGAGGCGGAAACCGCGGCGGGATTCGCGACCTCGCCGCCCCCGCCGAGCCAGGCACCGGCCTGGAGCGCCACCAGCGCCGTCAGCGAGCCGGCGCCCGAGCAGATCAGCGCCCGCGCGACGCGCTTCGCCGCGATCACGGCGCCCTCGTCGCGCGCTCGATCGCGTCGCGCAGCAGCGCGGCCTGAGGCGAGAAGCGATCCAGCACGAGCATGGTGTCGAGCTCCGCCTGCGCCTCGGGAATCCGCCCGGCGCGAACCAGCGTCATCCCGTAGCCGCCCCGCGCGGCCGGCGATTCGGGAAACAGCTCGACGGCGCGCCGGTAGTCGCGCTCGGCCTCGGCCGCGCGACCGCCGCGCTCGTCGAATGCGCCGGCCAGGATCCAGGCGCTGCCGCTGGTGCTGTCGGCATCGAAGACGCGTTCGAGCAGCGTTCGGGAGCGTTCGAATTGCCCGGCGGCGAGCGCTGCCGCGGCGTCGTTCAGATCGGAGCGGACCTGCGGCGCGAGCAGATGCGTCGCGCCCCGGCGCCACTCGTAGATGTGCAGCACCTCGGGCTCGGGATCGGCTTCGAACACCGGGAGCTGATTGTCCACCGGCTGCCACTCCTCGAGGACGGCGAGATAGGTGACGCGCTGGCGCGCGAACAGGCTGTCGAGGAAGGCGATGTAGTCGGGCTTGTGGAGGTGCGGAATCACCTCGGGGGTCACGAGCCCCGCCATGTCCACGACGCGGCGCTTCGAGTAGTAGGCGATGGCGCCCACGTCGTGCGCCGCCACCACGGCGTCGCGCGGCGTGTGCTCGGCGAGCCAGCGGCCCGCACGGACGTGCCGGACCGCGTGATAATGCGAGACGCGCACGTATTCGGCCGGCGCCGACGAGAAGTAGAACGCCTGCAACATGAGCAGCACCAGCGCCGCCGAGGTCGCCACCAACCGCCAGTAGACCGGCTTGAAGCGCCAGGTGGCGGCGGCGATCGTCGCGCGCAGCCCCGCGACGCCGGCGATCGCGAGCCCCGGCAGCGCCGGAATCAGATAGCGATTGAAGCGATGCGAGATGGGCAGCACGATCGCGTAGGCGAGCGGCAGCGCCAGCGCCCAGCCGAGATCGGCGCGCATCACGGTCGAGTCGAACGGCGGATCCGGACCCGGCGGGAGCGGCGGCCGGGGTTGCAGCATGCGGCGCACCTCGCGCACCGCCTGGAAGATCGCGAATGGAATCAGCAGCAGCCAGCCGGCCGCGAAAGTGGCGCCGACGTCGTCGCGCAGGAAGTCGCCGAACGGACGGCCGGCGTAGAACGCGGCCTTGGCGGCGAGCGTGTTGGGAAACGCCACGCCGCCGGTGGCGCGATTGAACATCGCGTAGGCCGCGACCACCACCGCGAACAGTCCGACCGCAGCGGCCGGACGCCGCCGCGCCCGCCGCTCGATCAACGCGTCGATCGCGAACACGCCGGCGAGCACGATGGCTTCGGGCCGCACCCACACCGCGAGTCCCGCCGCGGCCGCGGCCCGCGTCACGTCCCCCCGCGACCAGCCCAGGAACGCCAGCGCCATCAGCGCCAGGAACAGGCTGGTCTCCATGCCCGAGGCCGCGAGGATCGCGAAGCGCCCATCCAGCGCGACCATCGCCACCGCCAGCGCCGCCCAGCCCGGATGCCCGAGCCGCCTCGACGCCCAGGCGGCGAGCGCGATCAGGAACACCAGCTGCGCGATCAGGCCGAGCGTCAGCGCGATCGCGAACTCGTTGTGCGTGAGCTTGAAGCCAATCGCTTCCAGAAGCGTGAACAGGGGTGCGGTCGAGCCGGCGCTGGTGCGATCCCCGGGGAAATAGGTGAAGGCGCCGTGATCGGCGAGATTGCGCGCGTAGTTGAGATGGATCCACGAGTCATCGAGCGGGAAGGCGAATGGTCCGCCGGCGGCGCGCGCCATCACCAGCAGCACCAGCGGCAGCGAGACGCCGAGCGCGACCGCGCAGCCGGGGAGCGCGGCGAGCAGCCAGGGCGGGAGATTGAGGAGCGAGGAGACCGCGGATTCCGGTCCGCCGCGGGAAGCTCGGGGCGTCATGGAGCGGCCAGCATAGGCCCGCTCGCTCGCCGGCGGCCAGCCCTCAACGATTGGGGCGCGCTTCGGCCTGCTCGCGCAGCTCCGTCACCACGATGTTGTCGTAGTAGACCGTGCATTGCCCGACGCCGCCGGTGTAGCCGGCGAGCGCGATCCGGCCCTGCGGGCGCGCGTTGTGGGGATCGGTCCTGTCGATCTTGAGGTCGCCGTTCACGAACACCCGCACCCGGGGCCCGCGCACCTCGACCCGGATGTGGTTCCACGAGCCGTTGGCGTTGAGGACCGCGGCACGCCCCATGTTCCACTCGCGGCGATTGAGCACCACGTCCTGGTAACCGGGACCGCGCAGGTCCACCGCGAGCCCGGTGAGCCCCTGGATCCGCACCGCGACGCCCTTGTCCACTCCGCGCATGCCGCAGACATCGAGGTCCACGGCGTAGTCGGTCCAGTCTTCGGAGCCGGCGTAGAGGAAGGCTCGCTCCTGCTTGGCATCGGGGAGGTCGACGCGCAGGAGTCCGTGGGTGACCTTCCAGGCTTCGGGCCGATCGGCTTCCCACTGCTTCAGGTCGCCCGAGAAATCCTCGGCGAGCAGCGCCCCGGGCGGCCGCACGAAGCGCGGACTCGGGCCGGGAAGGGCCTGCCGGGTCATGTCGTCCTGACCAAAACCCGAGATGAAAACACACGCCCCTACCAGCGCGACACGCGAGATCCACTGGGCGGTCACGACCTTCACGCTGACGGCACCCTCCATGGAAGTCAAACGCCGCGATCCTGCGACGAAGTGAATGCCGGAGTTATCGGCAGGGCGCTCCCGGGGATCAAGGGGGCGCTGCGGGCGCGCTACAGGCGGCGGCTGAGTCCCGCCCAGAGTTCGATGGTGTGGACGAACTCGCTGCGCTCGCTCTGATAGGAGAAGTTCGCAAACCAAAGGCGCGCAAGGGTCAAGTCGAGGTCCGAGCTCCACCAGTGGGTGAGGTCAGAGCCGCCTCCCGCGGCGTCGTCGGTTCGCCGCTGGCCACCCGCCACCTCCACGTGGAGGAGTCGCACGGCCTGCATGCCGATCGAGCCCGAGAGCAGCTTGCTCTGGATCGGGGGCCCCTGGTAGTCGGACCAGCGCCCGCGCAGCGACAACCCGCTCCAGGTCGGGCGCTGGAGCTCGGCGCCGAGCGTGGTGGTGTTGGCGAGATCGCCGCCCCCGGCGCGCCAGCGCTGGTCGGCCGACACGCCGAACCCCTGCGGCAGGCGCGCGCTCGCGCCCACCCACACGCCCTGTCGGAAGCGGTCGTCGAATTCGGTCTCGGGCGTCAGGTGGTCGCGCCACAACCGCACGTTGCGCCGGTTGTCGAAGCCGGTCTGGAACGAGATCCAGCGGGAGGCGATCATCTGAGCGCTCGCGTAGGTACTGGTGAACGAGAACGCCGGCTCGCCCTGCGCGCGCTTCCAGCCGCGCGCGAAGTCGGCTTCCTGGAGAATCGAGCCCGAGAAGCGCCGGTCCTGGAAGAAGCCCTGCGCGAACATGAAGTCGCGATTGGTCTGCGACGAATCGTACGAGCTGATCGCGCCGAGACCGACGTCCCACCGGCGCTGTGCGAGCGGTGCCTGGCGGGCCTCGAGGTATCCGCCGAACTCGCGAATCGTGCTCGAGAGGCGCATGCCTTCCGGATCGGGCTGGGTGCCGCCGAAGGCGCCGACGCGAAGGCGGCGACTCCCGCCTTCGAGCAGCGCGCCGTCGAAGATGCTGACCGGCGCGAGCGACGGCGACGATAGCCGCCCGAGCGTGAGGGCCACGCGCTCGCTCGGCTCCCGCATCGTGATCGACGCGCGATAGAAGCGGGCCTCGACGTCGCGCGAGCTTCCGGAGCCCGTCACCTGCGTGGTCTGACGCCCGCGCAGGTCGACCGACGTGATGAAGGCGCCGTCGCCGCCGCCATCCAAGCGCAGATCGAGCATCGGCTGATCGAAGCGGCTGCTGGCGTCACGCACCGCGAGCCAGCTCACTCCGACGCGGCCGGTGGCCCACGGTCGCGCGCGCGACGCCGGCATGCGGCTGGCGCCGGCGGGTGCGGCGGCCGCGAGCGGGGCGGCCGGCGGCGCAGCGAGGCTGTCGCGAGTCGCCGCGCGCACCGCGAAGCCGGCTTCGTCGCCGAGCTTGATTTCGCCGCGCGTGACCAGCGTGTCGCACGACGAGCGGTGCGTCGACACGACGCCGGCGCGCAAGCGTGCCACTTCGAGTCCCGCTCGGCGGACAACCAGCGTGTCGCCCTCGCCGAGGCCCTCCGCGCGCCCGGCGTCCACGTACACGGAAGCGCCCGCCAGGTAGATCACGTGGGCGCGGCCGAGGGCCGCGGCGGCCGGCCCGGGGGAGCCCGACGCCGCGCGCGCAACCGCCGGCCCCGCCGGCAGCAGCGCGAGCGCGCAGAGAATCGCGGCCGGCCGGATCATCCCGCCCTGCCGCGCGGGTGGCAGCTGTAGCAGGCCTGGCTGTTGTACTGGTAGTTGTGGACGCCGCTGTGATTCGAGTCGGTCTGGGTCTGACTGTCGTGCGGGTGGCACGACAGACAGGTGAAGACCAGGTAGTTGCTGGCGCTGGTGTGGCAGTCGGAGCACGCCGACCAGCGGCCGTTGTGGGTGCCCGAGTAGATCGGGAAGAAGCTGGTGTCGTGGTCGAAGTTGGCCGGCTGCCAGGCAGCGGTGGTGTGGCAGCTCGCGCACTGGGTCGTGAATCCCGCGCCCGCGTGAGCGGGGTTGTTGGTGGCGTTGTAGTCGCCGAGATGGCACGAGACGCAGGCGGTGGACTTGCCCTGATAGACGCCGTCGCCATGGCACTGCGCGCAGGCCACGGTCCTGTGCGCGCCGGTCAGCGGGAACGCGGTCTTGTTGTGATCGAACGAGGCGCCGTTCCAGCTGATCGGCCGATGGCACAGCGAACAATCGGTGGGGAAGCCGCCCGCGCGATGGTCGGGATTGCGGGTGGCGTCGTAGTCCCTCATGTGGCAGCTCTCGCACTCGGCGCGCGTGCCGACGAACTGCATCTGTCCCTGGGCCGCGGGCGGATGGCAACTCTCGCAGTCGAGCGCGGCGTGGCTGCCGGTGAGCGGGAAGCGCGTCAGCTGATGCGCCCGCACCATCGGCCCGCGATCCACGAAGCTGCGCGCGCCGTGGCAGCGCGCGCAATCGGCGCCCATTTCGCCGCGATGCGGATCCTCGTGGCAGGAGATGCAAAGCGTCTTCGACTGCTTGAACTCGAGGGTCTCGTGACAGGTCCGGCACTCGGCCGCGGCGTGGGCGCCGGTGAGCGGGAAGCCAAATTTCGAGTGGTCGAACTTCGGGCTGATGCGCGCCGGCTTCCAGCCCTTCGCGTCGTGACAGAGCGCGCACTCCTCCTTGAACGAGCCGTGCGGGTTGTCGACGCTGCTCGCCACCGCGGCCAGCGATCGCGCGTGATTCGCGACCAGCGGCAGCGCCACCAGCATCGCCACACCCAGGCCGAGGCGTAACCGATCACTGGGTCGCATGGCAGCTCTCGCAGCGACCCGAGATCGGGCGGTAGGTCACGCGCCGGGTTCCGTCGGCGGCGCGAGCGGAAGGATGGCAGCGTGCGCAGGGGGTCTTGGCGTGCGCGCCCTCGAGCTTGAACGACGCGTCGCGATCGTGGTCGAAGCGGCTGGCGGGCGCGAACGCGTCGAGTCCGTGGCAGCTCTCGCACGCGCCGTGGTCCTTGCGCGCTTCGAACTGGTCGCCATGGGGCGAGCGATGACATTCGGCGCAGCGGCGGCGCGCGTCGCTGAAGGCGAGCGCCCGCTGAGGCGTGCCCTTGAGGCTCGAGAAGCCGGCCGGCCGCGACGCGGCCAGCTCGGTGTGGCAGCCCGCGCAGGGCACGGCCCGGTGAGCGCCCTCGAGCGCATAGGCGAAGCCCGCGTGGACGGCGGCATCCACCCGGGAGGGTGCAAAATGCTCCATGCCATGACAGGAGGTGCAGCCCTCGTTCCGGGCGCGCGCCCCGCCGGCCGCGAACCGCCCGCGATGGGGGTCGGCATGGCAATCCGTGCATTCCGCATGCGGAGGATGCAGGGGAACCCGCGCCGAGCCCATGGCGCCGGCGGCGCCGGCGGGCAATTTCCCGTGACAGCTCGCGCAGCTTGCACGTGCATGCGCGCCGACCAGCGGAAAGCCCGTTGCGCCATGGGCCGCGACCGTGAACGTCGACGTCTGGAAACCGTTCACGTCGTGGCAGTCCGCGCAATCGCGAACCGCGCCGCCGCGCATCGCCTGGCCGCCGTGCGCGTCGCGGTGACAGTCCAGGCAGCGCGCGAACGCCGGCTTCGCACCGAACGCGGTCCTGGGATCGTGACACTGGGCGCAGGCCAGCGTCGCGTGCCGGCCGCGCAGCGGATAGCGCGTCTTGTCGTGATCGAAGCCGCCTTCGCGAAGCGTGTGGAAGTCGTCGGTGACGTGGCAGCGAGCGCATTCCGGTCCGAAGCGTCCCGCGTGCGGGTCACGATGGCAGGACGAGCACTGCTCGTGAGCGAGCGGCTTCCACTGGGGCAGCGGATGCCCGGCGGCGTCGCTGGCGGTGACGACGTTC
Source organism: Candidatus Sulfotelmatobacter sp. (assembly GCA_035498555.1). Lineage (NCBI taxonomy): Bacteria > Pseudomonadati > Acidobacteriota > Terriglobia > Terriglobales > Candidatus Korobacteraceae > Candidatus Sulfotelmatobacter > Candidatus Sulfotelmatobacter sp. Next base: position 2,065 of record DATKAB010000178.1, on the reverse strand, counting down.
GCCGCCAGATGGCAGCTCGCGCACGCAAGCGTGGCGTGCTTGCCGGTCAACGGATAGTCGGTCTTCGCGTGATCGAACCGCTCGGCCGGCTTCCACGCCGCCATCGCATGGCAACCCGCGCAATCCAGCCCGAGCTGGCCGCGATGCGGATCGACGTGACAGCTCGCGCACTGGGCCTGAAGCCCGAGCCAGCTCCGGGCGTGATCCTTCGCCTTCATGCGCGCCACCACCGGATCGCGCTGGTTGGCGACGCTGTGGCACGAGCGGCACTCGAGCCGGGCGTGGGCGCCCTCGAGCGCGTAGCCCGCGCGCGCATGGTCGAACGTGGCCGGGGAGCCCTCGGCGAACACCACCAGCTGAAAGTCTCTGCCGCCGTGATCGGGATGGCATTGCGCGCACTTCTGCGTCGTGACGCGGGCGTGGAGTCCGCGATTCTGCGAGCGCAGCGACGCGATCTCGCCGTGGCAGGCGAGGCAGCGGTCGTCCATTCGCCCGCCCGATCCGGCCGGCGGATGACACTGAAAGCACTGGCGATTGCCCTCGAGATCGTGGTGGGCCGCGGCCAGCGGTCCTGGCGATACCTGCCCGCGCGCCGGCGCGTGACCGAGAACGCAGGCCAGCGCGATCGCCAGCGCCGCAAGGGCGGCAGGGCGGCGCACGTCGCGGCGCGGGCGCACCTGCTCATCCCGCCTTCGCCGCGCCGGTCGCGAACGGGATCTCCTTGTAGACGATCCGCACGCCCAGGCGCTCGAGGAAGGGATACGGCGCTTCGCCGCCAATGCGGATCACGACGGCGTCGTTCGGCAGCAGGCGCGGCGCGCCCTGGTGTTCGAGCACCACCAGGTCGCGGCGGATCTCGCGCACCTCGCTCTCGAGCAGCAGCGCCACGCGCTTCGCCGCGACCGCGTCGGCGATGCGCTTCTGGTTGCGCTCCTTGGCGCGGCTGAACTCGCCGCCGCGGTAGGAGAGCGTCACCGAGGCGCCGGGCTGGATCGAGAGCCCGAGCGCGGATTCGATCGCGCTGTCGCCGCCGCCGACCACCAGCATGCGCCGGCCCGCGAACTCCTCCATCTCGACGATGTCGTAGAGCACGTGGTCCAAGTCCTCGCCGGGCACGCCCAGCCGGCGCGGCGTGCCGCGCCGGCCCATGGCCAGCACGATGCGGCGCGCGCGGAACACCCTGGCGCCCGACGTGACGCGGAAGCCGCCCTCGCCGGGCTCGATGGACTCGACACGCACGTGCTGCTGGATGCGCAGTCCCGTCTTCTCGATCACGTTCTGCCAGCACTGCAGCAGCGACTCCTTCGAGGCATCGGCGATCCACAGGTTGCCGTACAGCGGCACGCGCAGCGGCTCGGCGAACAGCAGCTTCTGGCGCGGGTACTTGGAGATGGTGTCCGCGAGCGTGCCCTGTTCGAGCACCGCGTAGCGCAGGCCCTGGTGCATGGCCTCGAGCGCGGCGGACAACCCGGCCGGGCCGGCTCCCACCACGATCACGTCGTGGACGCCGCCCGTGGTGTTGCCGCGGAACGGATCCTCCGCCAGCGAGGCCGCCACGTGCTCCATGGCCAGGCGGCCCTCGTTGATGGCGTTCTTGATGAGTCCGCGGCCGCCCAGCTCGCCGACCACGTACAGGCCCGGGATCGCGACGGACTCGAAGTTCGTGTTCAGCTCGGGCACCTCCACCGTCTGCACGGCGGCCCCGGAGGTCACGACGATCGCGTTCACCGGGCAGGCGGCCGCGCACGACGCGTGGCCCTTGCACAGGTCCAGGTCGACCTTGGCGACCTTGTTCACCAGCTGGATCGCGCCCGGCTCGGGACACGCGGCCACGCAGGTGCCGCACCCGACGCACAGGTCGGCGCGAACGAGCGCGTGCAACGGCCCGTCGGCCGCCGCCTTCTCGCCGGTGACGACCCGCGCCGTGACGAGCTCGAACGCCTGCAGCGGGGCCCTGCAGCCCGGGCACCACTGGGCACCCTCGGCGACGCGAACGCCGCAGCGCGGACACGTGCGCGCCACCGGGGCCGCGCCGCCGGAGCGGCCGCGCCGCAGCTGCGCCACG
>DATKAB010000177.1 GCA_035498555.1 Candidatus Sulfotelmatobacter sp. | reverse complement strand
CCGGATCGCGAAATCATTCGCCGTCGCCATTCGGCCATCGAGCAAGAGCGCTTTCGGCTGGTGATAGGTGCCAAAGCACCAGTCGGGGACCGGCAAGCCGAAGAACCCTGAAATCGCTTCGTTGCAGCCGATGTTGGCATGGTGCATGAGATGGAAGCCGTACAGGCGACGCCAGAAGGCTCCGAACCTCGGATGCTCAGTGGCGTTCTTCCACCACTCGTACGGCCAATGATCGATCGCGTGAAGAATTTCGTACAGAGTCAGCGACCAGGCAATCGCCGCGTAGCCTGCAAGCAAGATCGGCAGCCTTGGCAGGAGGAGCTGAAGGCCGGCGAGGAGCGGGGTGAACAGCCCCCAGAAGGCGACCAGGGCATAGATCGGAAAATCCGAGTCGGGATACTGCTCTTCGCGCGTAATCGGATACTCATTCAGGACGACTCGGTCCGAGCCGGGTCCCACCGGCCGGAGACGAATGGGTGTCAGGCTGTGATGATGCCGGTGTCCCATCGCGAATCGTCGCAACCACCAGACGGTCACGCCATGAAGAACATAGCGATGGAAGAACCACTCGAAGAACGCAAGGAAGAGGTGCATCCCGAGAAAGGTCAGACTGAAAGCCCAGAATCCCGCGCCCACGTTCATCGCCCATAGTTTCGGGAAGAGTGCTTTCAGGGCGAACGCGAGAAGGGCGAGCTGGATTGCGACGAGAACTGCGAAACGGGCGATGGAAAACCGTCTACGGGGCTTGACCAGACAATCACTCCCTACGCGCGATCGTTCAACACTGCGGTTCCTTGGACCGAGGAGTCCCGGGAACCACGAGGCTGGCGCCACCGGCGCTCGCCGGGACTCCTCCGAAATCTAGCGAAGTCGGAGTTCATAGCCAATTCGGCGGCAAGGGGTCGCGTTCGCCGAATCCTTCCCGCGCACGATTGGCGCCTCGGCCACGCGCCGGGCTCGCCCGAAATCCGCGGAGGTGTGCGCATGCCCACGGGACACCGATTCGGTGCGGAACCCGGCCGCCGGGCCGGGTCACGAGACAAGTTCCGCTTGCGGCGGGAGCGCCTTCGCCGGCGAGCGCCGGCGGCATGCCCACGAGCGGCGCGGGCTTCCCTGTCGCGCCGCCATCGGCGCACCGGCATCACTCGGCCGCGCGCTTCGCGCGCAGGCCCGCCAGCAGGCTTGCGATCGCGACTCCATAGAAGAAACCCGAAACGGCGTCGGCTTGATTGGCGGAGATGCCGGGTATTCGGGCCGCGAAGCGCAGCGAGAGCATCCCCAGAATCAGCGACGACATCCCGGCACGCAGCCAGAAGCTCCTCGAAACATGTCGAACCCACATGGTCGTTCCTCCTCAGTTGTGGAAGCGGAGCCAGAGCATCAGGCCCTGCTTCACCGCCACCATGGTGATGCCGATCGCCAGCAGCTCCCAGTTCCAGACGTGTTGAACCCAGTCGTGGTAGATGAACAGCCCCATGGTCACGAGAATGCCGGCGAGACTGGCGGCGCTCGTGGCCCGCAGCCGGTGCGCGAGAATGCGTTCGTCCGCCTTGCCGCCGAAGAGATTCATCGCTTCTTCTCCAGTTCGAAGATCGAGTCCGTCGAGCGATCGAAGACACGCGCGAAGACCAGGGCAAGCTCGAGGCTCGGCACGTAGCGGTCACACTCGATCGAGTTGATGCTCTGGCGTGATACGCCGGCAGCGTTGGCGAGTTCCTGCTGCGTCCAGCCCCGTTCGAGACGCAGCTCGCGCACCCGGTTTCGCACCGTCCCCATGACAAGCAGACTTTGCATCGTACCGCGCGGCTGTGTCAAGCATGCTTGTCACAGGAGCCACAGCCGAGGCCTGCGCGCCGCGCGCGGCCTCTGACGCGGCGACACTTCGCGAGTTATGTACGGGAGAGTCCCACCCCTCGTCCGGAGGCCTCCCATGCCCGCGCTCCGCCGTCTCGCCCTGCTGCTCCTCGTCACCCTCGGGATCCCCGCGGCCGGACTGGCCGCGCCATTCGACCTGGTGTCCCGTGTGGGCGCCTCCGCGCTCGCGCAGCGGAGCCGCGTCGCGACCTCCCGGCCGGCGGCCGCGCGGCCTGGAGAGATCCAATCCCTGTCCGCCCCCGTCATGCTCTACCCCAACACGCCGGGCTGGTACGGGTGGGGCTACTCGGTGGCGGCGGTCGGCGACGTGAACGGAGACGGTTACGCCGACTTCGCCGTGAGCACCGGGACGGCGAGCCCGTGGGGCACGTACGCTGCCGCGATCTATTACGGGTCGGCGAACGGGCCGGTCTCGCCGCCGGGGTGGATCCTCAACACGTTCACCGCAGCCGTGCACGTGGCGCCGGCCGGCGATGTGAACGGCGACGGCTACGACGACGTGGTCTTCGGCGCCGCCGACACGACGGGCACCGGCACGGGCAGCGTTACCGTCTGGTACGGAAGCGCGACCGGGCTCGGCTCGTCGCCCAACGTCACGCTGAGCGGCGACTCCGGGTTCGGCTGGTCGGTGTGCACCGCCGGCGACGTTAACGGCGACGGCTACGACGACCTGATTGTCGGCGATCCGGGGGCCGGCGCGATGGTGGGCAGCGCATGGCTCTACTACGGATCGGGGGCGGGCCTTTCCTCCACGCCGGCGTGGAGCACCTCGGGAACCTACGCCTTCGAGCGCGTCGGAATTTCGGCGGCCGGGCTCGGCGACGTGAACGGCGATGGCTTCGCCGACTTCGGCATCGGCTCGATGGCGGAGCAGATCGGATCGGCTTCGAGCCCCGGAGAGGTCTTCTACGGATCGCACCTGGGGCCGCTCGACGGACTGATGATCTCGGGAACGGGCTCCCTCTTTCTGAATCCTGCCGGCGACGTGAACGCCGACGGTTACGCCGACTTCTTCGAGACCGATCCCTACTACAGCTATGGCGGGGATGCGGATCTGGGAGTCGACGTCATCGAGCTGGGTGGCGGCGCCGGCGCGGCCTACGCCACTGTCGGCGGCCCCGGAAGCTATCTGGGCATCGTCAGCTTCACCGCCGGCGACGTGAACGGCGACGGCGTCGCCGACGCGCTCGTGATGAGCTTCAGCCTCGGCACTCTGGAGCTCGATCTGATCTTCGGCCGCCGCGGCGGCGTCGCGCAGCCGGTTCAGGCGATCTACCTGCCGTCGGTCTCCGATCTCGGCGAATTCAGTGCTTGCGCCGCCGGCGACGTGAACGGCGACGGCTTCGGCGACATCCTCGTGGGACTTCCCGCGAGCTCCGACTTCGGCGCGCACGCCGGCGAGATCCTGCTCTACTACGGTCACGCCGACCCGCCGTTGCTGTCGGCCGAACGCTTCGGCGGACAGGGCAGCGGCGTCGCGGGCTGGTCGGTGGCAATCGGCGACGCGAATGGCGACGGCTTCGACGACGTGCTGGTCGGCGAGCCGCTCTTCGACAGCAACGGGCTGACCGACAACGGCCGCGTCGAGCTCTACCTCGGCGGCGAGGCCGGGCTCGCGAGCACGCCGGTATGGAGTGGTGTCGGCCAGCTCGGCGACGCGGGCGCCGGGGTCTCGGTGGCGATGGGTCAGGACATCAACGGCGACGGCCTGGGCGACATCGTCGTGGGCGTGAACCACGACGACCAGGTCTACGTGTGGTACGGGCGCGCCGACTGGAGCACCGCGAGCAGCGTGCCCGATCAGATCGTCCAGGGCCCGACGATCGGCGAGCAGTTCGGCTCGAGCGTCGCGTTCGCCGGCGACGTGAACGGCGACGGCTTCGCCGACGTCGTCGTCGGCTCGCCGAACACCACGACGCTCACGCCACCCGGCTTCACGCCGCATCCCGGCGCGGGCCGCTCGAGCCTCTGCTACGGCAGCCGCAGCGGGCTCGGCGCTCCGTCGTGGTTCTTCGCCGAGACGCAGGACAACGCGCACGAAGGCGTGTGCGTGGCGAGCGCCGGCGACGTGAACGGGGACGGCTACTCCGACGTGATCACCGGCGCGGGATCGTGGGACAGCACGGCGACCGACCAGGGCCGAGCGCACGTCTTCCTCGGCGGCCCCGGTGGACTCGCGACTACGCCGCAGGCGGAGCTGGTAGGCAGCGGCGCGAGCTGGTTCTTCGGCAACGCCGTCGCCGGCATCGGCGATTTCGACGGCGACGGCTACGGCGACGTCGCGATCGGCGCGTATGGCGCGAATGGGACCGGGAAGGTCTTCCTCTACAAGGGCGGGCCTTCGGGAGTCAGCGCCGGGCCTGGTTTTTCGGCGACCGGCCCCTCGGCGAACGGCGCCTTCGCCGCCGCGGTGGCGCCCGCGGGCGACGTGAACGGCGACGGCTACAGCGATCTCGTGGTCGGCGAGGTGTTCGGCGACGGCCCCGGCGGCCCCGACTGCGGCCACGTCTACGTCTACCTCGGCGGCCCCGGCGCGAGCAGCACGCCCTACGCGACGTTCGAGGGCACGGGCAACTACGACAACCTCGGCGCTTCGGTCGCGGGCGGCGGCGACCTGAACGGCGACGGCTTCCCCGACGTGGTCTCCGGCGAACCGCGCCGCCTCTCTTCGATCGTCGACGAGGGCGGTTTCCAGCTCTTCCAGGGCAACTGGCGCAAGCCCTACGGCGGCGGGACCGGCACCGGCCGCGGCCGGCCGACGCGCGCCATGCAGCCGGGGCCGCCAGTGGTGGCGGTCGGCCTCTATGGGCGCAGCCGCAGCCCTTCGATGTTCGGCATCGCGTCGGAGGCCGCGAGTCCTGCGGGCCGCGAGCGCGTGGCGCTCGACTGGCGGGTCGCGGCGCAGGGCGGCGGCGGCGCGCAGCAGGGTCGCACGCCATGGCAGCCCATGGGCGCGCCGGGCGATCCGCTCGAAGGCGCGGCGCTGGTGTCGAAGACCGTCACCGGGCTCGCGGCGGGAACGCCGTACGCGTGGAAGGCGCGCGTGCTGTCACACTCGCCGTGGTTCCGCTACGGCGCCTGGTTCACGCCGCAGTCGAACGGCCGCGCGCAGTGGGACCTGCGCACCGCGCCCGGCACCACCGAGGTGAGCGCCGCGGCGGCGACCTCCGCGATCCTCGAGCTGTCGGCGGCGTGGCCCAATCCCGCGCGCGGCAACGTGCGCTTCGAGCTCGCGCTGCCGAGCGCCACCGCCGCGCAGGTGGTGGTGCGCGACGTCGAGGGCCGCACCATCCGCACGCTCGCCCACGGCGACATGACCGCGGGGCGGCACACGCTGCTCTGGAACGGCGCCGACGACGCCGGCGTCGCGTGCGCGCCGGGCCTCTACTTCGTCGAGGCGACGGCCGGCGGAGAGCACGCGGCGCGGCGCGTGGTGCGAGTCCGGTGAGCGCGCCGAAATGCCGGCCGGCACCTTGGTTCCTACCCTCCGGGTGACGTCCATGGTGACGAGCGGATAGAGTTAGACGTACGCTTCGACACCGATCGCGTAGGCATCCTCGGGACTGACCGAGGTCTCGGCCTGCACCCGAGGGGCGAGGAGGAACGTCGCGACGATCGCAAGCAGCGCCGTCCTGCGCATGGGCGGGTACTCCTTCGAACGGGCGGGCGAGCGAGAGGCGCGCGCGATGACGCGTGGTCCTTCCTGGACTTGACGCGATCGTAGCGCGCGACGTCTCGATGAGGCGAGTGGAGCGGGAGACTCGGCTTCAGCGCACCACGGCGGCTTTGGCGCGCGCTTCCCGACCCTCCGCGGAGACGCGAAGGAAATACAGGCCCGGGCCGGGCAATGCCGGATCCCACTTCACCGAGGCGCGGCCCGCGCTCAACGACCGCGGCGGCTCGAACGCGACCCGGCGGCCTGAAACATCGAACGCCTCGAGAGAGACCCGGGCCGCTCGGGGCAGATCGAGCGAGAACGAGATCGGCCGGCCCGCGCGCACCGGATTCGGATTCACATCGATCAACGCGAACGCGGACGGATTAGCGCCCCGTTCCACGCCCGCCACCGCGGAGCCGAACGCGGCGAGCATGATCCCCGAACCCGCCGCCCTCTGGTAGGTCACCACCGGGCGCGAGGACGCGTCCACCGCGAGCGATGCGTAGTAACCGGTGTTGCCGAACGCGTCCACGATTCCGCTGGTCCAGACGCCATGCTTGCGGATGGCGACTTTGAGATCGAGGCCGTCCTGATCATTGTAGGCGATGACGGGATCGCCGAGCACGTCGACGGCGATGCTCGATCCTCCCTTGTCGGAGGTGGAGCTGTCGGCCACTTCCACCCGCCAGCTCCCGTCGGGCTGGCGCTCGAAGTAGCGAAGCGCCTTTTGATCGGCGGGCGCCAGTGGGCTGCTGGTGACCGACAGGCACTCGCCCCCGCCCGGTCCGAGCGCCAGCGCGTAACCCCCGACCGCGGAGGGAACGGGAACGGTGGTGGTGTCCCAGGCGCCGGGCCCGGAGCGCACCGCGACCACCAGCGCTCCGCGCGAGCCGTCCCAGTAGGCGACGTGCGGCACGCCCTGGGCGTCGACGCCAAGCGAAGGTCCCGCTCCGTGCACGTCCACCGTGTCGTACGACCAGACCCCGGCGTCGCGCACGGCGTACCGCAGAACGTGAGAGCTGGGAAGTCCGCCATCGAAGCACACGTGGAGCCGTCCGAGACCATCGAACGCCGCCGCCGGGTAGCCCACGCCCGGCTCGAGACTCTCCGTCGACCACGTCGTTCCCACTCGATGAGCCACCTGAACGGGCCTGGGAGGCGGGTAGAGATTCAGCTCGTCGGTGGTGGCGGAAACGATCCAGGGAGTGTCGGACGAATCGAGCGCGAGCGCCGTGGCGGAAGTGATCAGCAACTGGATGCTGGCGGGCAACGGTCCCCGCCGGGCGCCGTGATCCCGCCGGTCGAACACGCCCACGTCGGCTGCGGGCGGAAACCCCACGGTCTCGCCGCTCCAGTTCGAGCCATCGAAGGTGGCGTAGCGGATTCCGGTGCCGGCGGCCCATTCGGCGACGCACGGGAGCCCCGCGGAATTGAGCCGCAGCGAGGTGGTCCAGCCGGCGCCGTACGCCGCGTCAGCGGTCTGAAGCGTCCAGGCGACGTCGGCGTGCAGGGGGCGCGCGGAGCCGAGGCCGACGAACAGCGCGGCGAACGAGAGCATGGCGATCCGGTCCGGGAACCGAATCCAAGCCGCGGCGAAGCGTGGAAGCATCTGGGGTCTCCGGCGGACGCCGTTCACTTCTTCGGCAGCTTCGACAGCATCACGTCGACCGCCTTCTCGAGCTGCTGGTCGCGCCCGGCGGCTTCGAGCGCGGGATCCGGGATGACCTCGTAGTTGGGGTCAAGCTGCTTGTTCTCCATGATGTCGCCGGCGATGTCGTAGATCGCGACCTCGGGAATGCCGAACACCAGGTCGCGGTTCTGGAGCCGCTCCCACCACACCGAGCTGCAGGTGCCGGGCACCGGCATGCCGACGGTCTCGCCGATGCCGAGCTCGGTATACGCCATCGGGAAACAGTGAGCGTCGGAGTAATTGCCTTCGTTCATCACCACGATCGAGGGCTTGTTCCAGCGCATCTCCGGCTCGTCGCCCAGGTATTGCCCGCGCGGCACGTTGCGCATGAACACGCGACCGCTCAGGAACACCGTAAGCGCTTCGTCGAGATTGCCGCCACCGTTGAAGCGCGTGTCGAGAATGATAGCTTCTTTCTCGGTGTCCTTGCCGAAGATTTCCTGGAAGATCTCGCGATAGGGGCCGTCGCTCATGCCGCGGATGTGGGCGTACCCGAGCCGGCCGCCCGAGAGTTTCGCGACCTCCTCGTGATTGCCGCGCATCCAGCGCAGGTAGAGCAGCTGCGATTGCGCCCCCCACGAGATCGGCTTCACGGTTTCGTCCCAGCGCGTGTGGCTTCGGGGATCGAGCAGCGACAGGCGGACCGGCGTGTCGGCCTTGCGATTCAGCAGCCGGTACCAGTTGTCGCCCGCCGCGATGGTGGTGCCGTCGATCGCGGTGATCACGGTTCCGGCCTTGATCTTCGTTCCCGCCTTTTGCAGCGGCCCGCCGTCGAGGACCTCGAGGATGCCGACCCCCGGTCCGGCGTGCTTCGGATCCGGGAAGAAGCCGAGCGCGGCGGTGTTGTCGCCGTCGGTACGCGTCGGCCGGTAGCGGCAGCCGGTGTGCGAGGCGTTC
>DATKAB010000176.1 GCA_035498555.1 Candidatus Sulfotelmatobacter sp. | reverse complement strand
CCGAAGCTTCGGGACCCGCTACAACCGCAAGCGGATCCGGCGAGTGATGCGGCTCACCGGGCTCGCCCTGGCCGTGCGTCGGCGTGCCGGCAATCGGCGCCCCCATCGCGGGATCGTGGCGATGCCGGGATCGAATCAGCGCTGGTGCAGCGACAAGATGACGATCGTCTGCAGGGTCGGCGAAGTGGTCGAGTTGGGGTTCGCCGTGGACTGCCACGACCGCGAGCCGATGGCGGTGGTGGCCGAGGCACGGGCGATCGACGGCGCCGACATCCGCCGGCTGATGAGGCATGCGGCGTTCGCGCGGTTCGGCAACCAGCGGCCGGCCGAGCCGGTGCAGTGGTTGTCGGACAACGAGGCGATCTACACCGCACTCGAGACGGTGATCCCCGCCGAGCGGTTGAACCTCGTGCCGATCACGACGAGCGCAGAGCGGCTCCTTGCGCCGGTGCCTGGCTGGATCGCCGGTCACATTACGTTTGCGCCGCACTCGTCGTTGTGGATGAAGTCGCCCGCCTCGCACCGCAGCAGGGTACCGACTCACGACGCCGAGACCTGCCTCACGAAATAGGGGTCAGAACGCATCATGAGCAGCGTATTCCACTCGCGAGATGAAAAGCCAAGCTAGTACGGCCGCGCTCTTGGCGTGTACTGGGCGGCTAGCCACGAGAGTTCGCACACATTGATCGCCCGAGGCGTCGCGGGCCGTTCCGGAGTATCACGGCTGCGCGGCGTGCCTACTCGCTGCGGCCGGAGGCTACTTCACGGGCGCGGTGGGCACCGCCGCCGGCGGCACGAACTCGTCGGGGCGGATCGGCGGATTCACGACGATGCTCTTGATGGTGGTCGCGCCGGTCGGCATTCCGGAAGCCGAGCTCAGCTCCTTGAAGGCGAACCACACCCCGTTGACCGGGCGATAGTCGGAGTAGGACACCTCGAACTTCGGCGCCATCGGGACGCGCGGCATGATTCCCTCGCTGAACGCGACTCGGTGGGTCTCGGAATCCACGAACGCGCGCAGCACGAGTCCGCCGGCGAGCGGAACCTCGAGTCCGGACACGCTCCTTTCGCCGATGCTCGCGCGGGCCGCGGAATCCGCGTCGACCAGCCGCACCAGCGACTCGCGCTCGGCCAGGATCCAGGGCAGATCGGCGCGCGCCGCCTGAAGCGTCATCGCGTCGAGCATCATTCCGGTCGCGGGCGCGATCGAGTCGCCGCGCGACGACCGCCAGCCCTTCGTGCCGTCGACGATGCGGACTTCGGAGGTCGGCTGGTAGCGGATCAGGATCTTGAAGCGGTCGGGCCGCGCGAACACCCGGATGCTCGGCGACTCGTCGTGGCTCCGCATGGCGAACACGGTTCCTTCGCAGCGATAGGCGCGCACGGTGTCGAGCGCCGCGCGTCCGCCGTAGGCGGCGAGGACCTGCTCGATGAGCGCGTGGGGCGTCGCGGGCGCCGGCACGGCCAGCGCCACGCCTCGCGGGGCGCTCAGCAGGAGGGCCGCGAGCAGCGCGACGGCAAGGGGATAGGGGCGTCCGATCACCGGGTCACAGTATCGCCTGAGGACCTGCGCAACAAGAACGAACGGCGCGGAGGCTTTCGCCCCCGCGCCGCGCTACCTGCTGCCGACTACCGGCTCGTCGTGTTCGCCGCCACCGCGGTTGCGGTGGTGCGCGGGCACGACGCCGGACACTGCGAGGCGTTCGACACCGGGCAGGCCCGACCGTTGAGCGACATGCTCGAGGCGGTCATGGCCGCGCCGGCGGTCGCACGCGACGACCCGCCACTGCAATGTGTGCAACCGGCGATCGGGCAGCTTCCGCCCTTCGCCGCGGGGGTTGCCGTAGCAGCCGCCGTCGTGTGCGCCGAGGTCGCATGCGACTTCGACGCGCGCTGAGCGGGCTGCGCCGCGGCGGTCAACGCGATCGCCACCAGCGCCAGTCCGGCCAGCCCCAACAAAGTGCGTTTCATGATGGGCTCCTTGGAGAACGAGAAATCGTGTGGGTTGCGCCTGTGCGTGAAGATCGTTCGATCTTCCACGCGAATCACACGGGGCTTCCAGGGAGCGAAGGCGGGCCTCGAATCGGCGGTCGCCCGTCGAGGGCCGGCGTCGGCGGCCGGGCCTCCGGCGCCGGGGAGACGTGCGCGACGCTGGGCGGTGCAGCCAGCGTCGCGATCGCCACGACCATCGCGGCCTGGGTCACCGCGCGATCGAGCGAGGGCGGCGCGGCGCGCACGGCCGACGACATGAACGGCTCGTCCAAACAATACGCGCGGCCCCTGCCGCGATCGGAGTGCACGGGGTGCGACGCGGGCATTGGAACATCCGCCTGCGCCGAACACGCCTCCGTCGCCGGACAGGCGTTCATCGCCGGACAAGCCACCCCCGCGGGACAGGTCGCGCGCCCTTCGCGCGCCGCTTCGCGAGCGAGCGCCTGAAACGTCGAGCAGCTCGCCATCGTCGAGATCGGCAACGCGGCGCACTCGAGGAGCGCATCCCGGTCGACCTGTTCCCAGCGGAGCGGACACCAGCGGGCGATCGGCGCGATGGAAGTCGCGAGCGCCAACAGCAGCGTCGCGGCGATCCCCGGACTGATGCGCGCTCGGTCCAGCATGCCCGGAGTATCGGCCCGCGCGGCGGTCCAAAGTGTCCACGCCGCGTCAGGAATTGGGACGGCCGGGGACGGATTGGCTAGCTGTGCACCAGCTTCTTGTACCGAATTCGATGCGGCGTATCGGCCTCGGTACCCAGCCGCTCGTGGCGATCGGCTTCGTAGGCCTGGAAGTTGCCTTCGAAGAAGCGCACCTGCGAATCGCCCTCGAACGCCAGCATGTGAGTGGCGATGCGATCCAGGAACCACCGATCGTGCGAGATCACCACCGCGCAGCCCGCGAATTCGAGCAGCGCCTCTTCCAGAGCGCGCAGCGTGTCCACGTCGAGATCGTTGGTGGGCTCGTCGAGCAGCAGCACGTTGGCGCCGCTCTTCAGCATGCGCGCCAGGTGTACGCGATTGCGCTCGCCGCCCGACAGGTCCTTCACGCGCTTCTGCTGGTCGGCACCCTTGAAATTGAAGCCCGCGACGTAGCTCCGCGAGTTGATCGAACGCTTGCCCAGTTCGATCAGATCCTTCCCATCGCTAATTGCTTCCCACACGTTCTGCTCGCCCGGCAGCGCGTCGCGGCTCTGATCCACGTAGGCGAGCTTCACGGTGTCGCCGACCCTGAGCGTTCCCGAGTCGGGCTTTTCCTGGCCCGTGATCATGCGAAAGAGAGTGGTCTTTCCGGCGCCGTTCGGGCCGATCACGCCGACAATGCCGGCGGGAGGGAGCTTGAAGGTAAGATCCTCGATCAAGATATTGTCGCCGTAGCCCTTGCGCAGATCCGCGGCTTCGATCACGACGTTGCCGAGGCGGGGCCCCGGCGGAATGTAGATCTCGATGTTCTCGAGCTTCTCGCGCCCCTCTTCGGCGAGCAACTTCTCGTAGGCGGCGAGACGCGCCTTGCCCTTGGCCTGCCGCGCGCGCGGCGCCATGCGCACCCACTCCAGTTCGCGCTCCAGCGTCTTCTGCCGCGCGGTCTCGCTCTTCTCTTCCTGCGCGAGGCGCGTTCTCTTCTGATCGAGCCAGCTCGAGTAGTTGCCTTCCCAGGGAATGCCGGCGCCGCGATCCAGCTCGAGGATCCAGCCCGCGACGTTGTCCAGGAAGTAGCGATCGTGCGTCACCGCCACCACGGTGCCGGCGTATTCCTTCAAGTACCGTTCGAGCCATTCCACCGATTCGGCGTCGAGATGGTTGGTAGGTTCGTCGAGCAGCAGCAGGTCCGGCTTCTGAAGCAGCAGCCGGCACAGCGCGACGCGGCGCTTCTCGCCGCCTGAGAGCCGCGTCACCTCGGCGTCGCCCGGCGGGCAACGGAGCGCGTCCATCGCGATCTCGAGCTGGCGATCGAGGTCCCACAGGTTCTGCGAGTCCATCTGGTCCTGGAGTTTGCCCTGCTCCTCGACCAGCTTCGTCATCTCGTCGTCGCTCATGGGCTCGGCGAACTTGGTGCTCACCTCGTTCCAGCGATTGACGACCTTCATCTTGTCGCCGACGCCGTCCTGCACGTTGCCGAGCACGGTCTTGGCGGGATCCAGCTTCGGCTCCTGTTCGAGAAACCCGACCGTGTAGCTCTTGCCGAGGAAGGCTTCGCCGATGAAGTCGGGATCCTGGCCCGCCATGATCCGGAGCAGCGAACTCTTGCCCGCGCCGTTCAGGCCGAGCACGCCGATCTTGGCGCCGTAGTAGAACGACAGCCAGATGCCTTTGAGGATCTCGCGCTTGGGCGGCACGACCTTGCGCAAGTCTTTCATTGTGTAGATGAAATCGGGCATGAATGTTCCTGTTCTTGTGGGAAACGGCGCAGGACTCGCGCGCGAGGGCCGCGCGCATGCAGGTCGCTATCCCCGACAGGATGAGCGAACCGCGGTCATAGATCAAGCGTGCCGGGGGCTCGAAGCTGGGGCGGCTTCGGGGCCGATGCCGGCTCCCTGATCGGGGCGAGCCTCTGCGGCCGCCCGACGCTCGCCGTTCATGAATGCGTGCCCGAATTCCCGTTCGGCCACGTACGGCTTGTTCTACGCGCGCGCCGGCCTCATGCCCCGCCGCACCAGCCAGATCAGAGCGAACACCAGCGCGACGAACGGCAGCGCCGGCATCAGGAAGATCAGCGCGCCGACGCCGAAAATCACCAAACCAAGAATTCCAAAGGCGGCAAGAAATGGCAGGGCGAGCACCACGCCGATTCCACGGAAGGCGAGCCCCAGAAGCTTGAACGGCAGGAACACGATTCCGAAGACGAGCGAAAGCACCGCACCCACCAGACCCACCACCGCGACTCCAATCGCGAGGGTGACACCGGCCACGAGCAGCCCGAGCACGTCGTCCAACCTCCTTCGGGGAAGCGCGCCCGTCCCGGCCGGCGGATGCCGGGGCCGGGTGGGCGGGTTCCCAACACGCAATTCTACGCGGGCGCTCCCGCTGGGTTGCAGCCCCTCCAAGTACCGTCCGCCACGCTGCAGCCGCTCAATGCGCCAGCGCCGATCCCAGGTAAACCGGCCACAAGATCAGCGCCAGGAAGCCTTTAACAAAGTGCAGGTGCAGAAAGCCGATGGTAAACAGCCAGCCCATGATCCAGACCGGCGCCATGAAGCTGCTCCCGTCGAACTTGCCCACGATGATCTTCGTATCGCTTCCCGACATGAAATCCCCCGTCGCGGGCCGCCCGAGGCCTGGTCGCGCGCCGGCGGTCCCGGTCGCGAATCGGCCACCCGCCGGCCCTTTCGCCGGAGCCTAGCACCACGGCCGGCACGGTCGCGGGTGGGGGAGCCGCCTGCTATCGTGGCCGACGCTTCTCGCCGCCGGCTTCGCGATCGTTCGGAGAGAAATCCATGCCCGCCGCCCGCATCACGGTGATGAACAACGGGTCGCTTCGCATCGAGGGCGACTTCGAGATCGTGGACTCCGAAGGCCGGCGGTTCGGACTTTCCGGGCGCACCCGCGTCTCGCTGTGTCGCTGCGGCCAATCGAGCAACAAGCCGTTCTGTGACAGCGCTCACAAGACCTGTGGATTCGATTCGACGCTGGTCGCGTTCGACCTTCCGCCTCCCGCGCCCAAGCCGTGAACGTACGCTCCGCTGCGGCCGCCCTGCTGGTGGTCGCCGGCACCGCGGTCTGCTGGCGCCTGGGCTTCTGGCAGATCTCCCGCCTCCACGAGAAGCAGGCGCTGAACGCCGCGCTTCGCGCCGCGCTGGCCGCGCCCCCGATCGAGGCTGGCGATCGCCCGCTGCCGCTCGCTCGGGCGCGCGACCGGCGTGTCTCGTTTCACGGGCGCTTCGACCTCGCGCACCAGGTGCTGCTGAGCGGGCGGGCTCAGGGCGGATCGCCCGGCGTCGATGTGGTGACGCCGCTGGTGCTGGCCGGCGACACGGCGGCGGTGCTGGTGGATCGCGGCTGGCTCTACTCGGCCGACGCCGCGACCGTTCCCGTCGACCTCATCCCGGGAGATTCGGGCCGGGCCGTGGTGGGACTCGCGCAGGCGCCGGCCCGCGGCGGCGCGTATCCGCCGCTGCGCTCGATCGGCACCGCCTCCGCGCAGGTTTGGAGCGTTCCTCGGCTCGATCCCGACTCGCTGCGCGGCCGCGTGCCCTACGCGCTCGCTCCCTACGTGCTGCGCGAGCTGCCCGGTCCGGGGGTGCCCGAGCATCCGCTGAGAACCGATCCGCGCCCGTTCGACGAAATCATGCACGTGAGCTACGCGATTCAGTGGTTTCTGTTCGGCTCGATCCTCCTGTTTGGTTCGCTGCTGCTCGCCCGTTCGCGCCGCTCTGGCGCCGGCCGAACGGTGGCGCGGCTCGACGAAGAGGCGCCGCCCGCGCATGATGGCGCCCGATGATCGCTGTCTGACCGCCCTGGAGAAATCTCGATGCTCGCCCGCTGTCTCGCGCTGCTCGCGTTCGTCTGCGCCGCCACCCCCAACGCCTT
>DATKAB010000175.1 GCA_035498555.1 Candidatus Sulfotelmatobacter sp. | reverse complement strand
GGAAGCGCTGCGACGCGCGGCACGGGCTGGAGTTCGATCACGTGATTCCGGTGGCCCGCGGGGGTGAATCAACCGTGGCCAACGTGCGCCAGCTCTGCCGCGCCCACAATCAGTACGTGGCCGAACGGGAATTCGGCCAGGGCTTCATGAATGGCAAACGACAGGCGGCCATCGAGGCGCGGGCCGCCGCAGCTCGAGAGTCGAGTTCGCTCTCGGACGCTCGCACGTAGGGGGGTTACGCGAGTCCTGCGCCCCCATCCGTTCGAGGAGCCCATGAACCGCCTAGCGGACCCCGCGCGCGCCCGAATTCTGACCCTGATTGCTCTAGTCGTGCTGTGCGTTCCTGCTCTCGCTCGAGCGCAGGCCTTCAGTTCGTCAGTGCCGCGAGCGTGACAAGTTGTCGAGGCTGGGCAGGCGCCGACCGCGAAGATGGCAGGCGTCCTGCCCGTCGCCAGAGGCGCGAAGCCTAGGACATGACTCCCGGGAATCGCGCCGGCGAGGGATCGTAGCCGGGGAAAATCGCGGCGAGATCGGCGACGCCCGAATGCCGCGTGAGGATCTCGCCGAACAGATCGCGGAAGTCGGTGGTCAACGCGAGATCGCGGCCCTCGAAGCGCTGCGCGGCTTCGAGCCCCGGCCACTTGCCGGCGACGCGTCCGCCGCGCACGCCTCCGCCCAGAACGAACATCGCGGTGGCGTGACCGTGATCGGTGCCGATGCTGCCATTTTCGGCGATCGTGCGCCCGAACTCGGACATGGTGAGCACCACCACGTCGCTCATCCGGTCGCCGAGATCCTGCGCGAACGCCGCGAGCGAATCGCCCAGCTCGCGAAGCCGCGATGCCAGTTGCCCCTCTCCGGCTCCCTGCGCGATGTGCGTGTCCCAGCCGCCGGCGTCGGCGAACGCGTTCTCGAGCCCGAGGTCGGCCTTGATGAGCTGTGCGATCTGCATGAGCGAGCGGCCGAGCTTGCCGTTCGGGTACTGCGCGCCGTGCTCGGGCTGGTAGTCGCCGGGATTCAGTTTCTGCAGCGCTTGTGCCGCTTCAAAGCCCTCGGCCGCCGACGAGGCGACGATGCCGGTCGCGGATTGCTCGTACAGCTCTTCGAACGCGCGTGTCAGCCGATCGCGCACCGCGGGTTGACCGACGCGGATGCCGAACGCGCGCAGATCGGAAATCGCCAGGGCCGGCGCGCTGCCCGCCAGGATGCGGGGGAGCTGCGGCCCGAACGCCACCGACTGGAAGGGCGTGCGGCGATGCTCTTCGTCGTGCGCGGCGCAGCGGTTGAGCCAGCCGTCGGGCGTCGACTTCACGCCCGGTGTACCGCTCTCCATGTAGTCCTGTGCGTCGAAGTGGCTGCGAGTGAGGTCCGGCGAACCCACCGCCTGCACCGGCGCGAGCAGGCCCTGCCGCCACAACGGCATCAATCCCGAGAGCGCGGGATGAAGACCGAAGTGGCCGTCGAGATCGAGCACCTGATCCTGAGGGATCGCGATGCGCGGTCGCTCGCGGTAGTACGCGGCGTCGGCGTGCGGGACCACCATGCTCAGGCCGTCCACCGCGCCTCGCTGGAAGATGCACACCAGTACGCGGCGCTTTCCGGGCGGGGGCGCCAGGGCGAACGCGGCGCGATCGAGGAACAGGGGATCCAGCCCGAAGCTGACCAGCGCCAGCGCGCCCGCTCGCAGGAACGCGCGGCGCGAAACGGTCACGAAAGAATCGAGACTCACAAACGCCTCCTACTGATGCTGAAAATCCGGGCCGCCGAGCCCCAGGCCGACGGCCATCGCGCGCGCCTGCGGTGGCTGGAGATCGGCGATCTGGCGGCGGATAACTTCTTCGGTGTGCGATGAGAGCTGTCCCGAGAACAGCGCCTGGTCCACGCGCTGAAGCAACGCGTCGGCGTCGCCGGTGGTCCCGACCAGCGGATCGAGATCGACGCTGACGCCCGGCATCTTCCCGGCCGCGAGCGCCACCGCCACGTTCATGCGCTCGAACAGCGCGGAGCTGTTGGCCCATGCCGCCTCGGTGTCGGCGTAGCCGGTCGGGACCGGCTGCTGGTAGAGCGGCTGGCCGAGCCGTGCGACCGCGCGCGCCGGTCCGGGCTCGGCTCCGACCGTGCCGCCCACCGCGCGCACCGAGCTGACCACGAATTCGAGCGGCGTCTTGAACTTGGAGCGCGAGCGCGCCGCTTCCCAGAACTCCGGAGTGGCGATGATGGCGCGCACCACCTCGCGGATCGAGCCGTCGCTTCTCTTCCACGCCGCGACTCCGGCCTCGACCGCCCCGGCCGGTGGATCGTCGCTCACCAGCCGCTCGCAGAGCTGGGTGACGACGTGCTGCATGGTGGCAGGATGGCGCGCCAGCATGCGCAGCAGCTTCACGCCCTCGTCCTGGCCATGTCCGGAGGGGAAGCGTTGCCCGAGCACCTGCTTCTCGCCATCGTCGTGCGCCCAATCCCGATAGACGAAGCCGCCGCCCTTCGCCGGCGGATCCACGCCCCAGCCGGTCAGGATGCGCGCCGCTTGCGTGACGTCCTGCTGCGTGTAGCCGCCGTCCACGCCGAGCGTGTGCAGCTCGAACAGCTCGCGCGCGTAGTTCTCGTTGATGCCGGTCGGCATGCGCGACTTGATGCGCTCGATCTGCTCTTCGGACATCGACGAGTACCCGCGCATCTCCCGCATCTCGGCGCGCGCGAGCTGGGGCGGCATCGCGCCCTTGGCCACGCTCAGCGTGTTGTCGAGGTAGACCATCATCGCCGGGCTCTCGGCGGTCGCGATCAACAAGTCTTCGAATTTCCCCAGCACTCGCGGGCGAATCGTCTTTTCGACGTAGGAGGGGAGCAGGAAGCGATCGGTGTTCTTGCCGAGGAACACGTTGAAGTGATTGATCCAGAAGTCGGCGAGAATCTCCTCGAGCTGATTGTCCGCGGTGACTGCGCGCGCCACCACCAGCTGCTGGAACTGGTCGGTCAGCTCGCGGTACTCGCGCAGCGCGGGATCCATGGACATGGTCAGCGAATCGGCCTTGTCCGCCTTACCGGCGTCGCGAGCTTCGACGAACTTGCGCGCGAGATCCTGGCGATCGAGGCGCAGGATCGCGAACTGAGACTCGATCTGCTGGCGCGCGCGGTCCCTCGGTGCGTCGAGCTGCTGGTTCACCCAGCGCATGACGCCTATCGAGGCGACGCGGTCCACATCACCCGGACGCGGGCCGTAGGCGAGGCGATTGAGCACGATCAGGGCCGAGTCGCGAGCCGTGAGAGGCGGGCGGCTGGCGTCCGGGGCCGCCATGTCGTCGGCGCGAGCTCGCGTCGCGGATTCCGGCGGCGCGATCGCGACCGCGAGGATCGCGAGCGTGGCCAGGGTTATTCGGCCGGCGAGATGAGCAGCGAACTCCAGTTGACGCACGTGCCGGGACCTTCAGAGCGGCCGGCGGGGTCTCTTAGAGCGCCAAGAGTAGCACGGCCAATGGCCCGCCCACTCGCCGCTAGGCGCGCGCCGACGACGGCGCCGTGGCCGGAGGGACGGG
>DATKAB010000174.1 GCA_035498555.1 Candidatus Sulfotelmatobacter sp. | reverse complement strand
CCCCTTCGCGATCGAGCGCCAGGACTTGCCGTGATCGTCGCTGCGCAGCACGCCGATGTCGGGGCGCGGGCCGCCGGGGCCGTCCCAGTTCGCCCAGCCGCCGTGGTTCTGCATGTAGAGCCGGCCGGGGGCGTCGTCGTGACGCACGATCTTGTGCACGCACTGCCCGAATTCGGGATACGGATCCGGAGCGAATCCGGCCCCCACACCCTGGTTCGAGGCGACGAACGTGTTGCCGCCGTCCTCGCTCAGGTAGTGGCCGCCGGTCGAGATGCCGAGGTGCACGCGATCGCCGTCCCGGATGATGGTGTGCATGCACAAGCCGCCCGCGCCCGGGTTCCACTTGCGCGCGTGCTCGTGATTGCTGATGCCCGGCACCATCTCCCAGCTGTCGCCGCCATCAGGACTGCGGAACAGCGAGGCCGGCTCGACTCCCGCCCACAGCTCCTTCTTGCCGGGCCCGGGCTCGAGCGACCAGATGTTGGCGAGCGCGCGGCCGTCGTCCTTGGGGAACGTCGGCGCGGACTTGGTGTCCTTGAAGCTGTGCCCCAAGTCGGTCGAGCGGAGAACCCGCATGCCGAAGAATGCGTTGCAGCTCGAACCGTAGAAGCGTGGAGTCCCGCGGGTGTCGATCAGCGTCGAATACACCGCGACGCCGGGGCCGAATGGGCCGCGCAGCTCGAACTTGCCGCGCGACTTCGAGCCCTCTGCGACGAACATGCCTTTCCGGGTGCCGATGGCGAGATACACGCGCTCCGACATGATCAGCCTCCTGAGACCGAGGGCAGTATGGTGAGTTCGTCGCCGCTCGCCAGCGCCGTCTCGACGCCGTCGAGATCGCGCACGTTGGTGACGTTCACGAACAGGTTGACGTGACGCCGAACGGCGCCGGTTTCCTCACAGATGCCGAGGTAGAGCTGCGGGAAGCGCCGCTCGATCTCCGCCAGCGCGAGTCGGACGCTCGCCGCCTCGACGGTGAGATGGCGCGCGCCTTCACAGCGCGGGCGAAGCATACCGGGAATGTAGACGGTAACCGACATGCAATTGACAGGATTCCACGAATGCGATTCGAATGGAAGTCCATGATCGCGGAGAGCCGGCGCGGAACGCCCCCAAGTCCGGGGCCGATGGTGACGATAACTCCGGAGCGGGAGGGTGAGCCTGATGGTTCGAATACCCAAGAGCTTCGCCTGGGGCGTGAGGCCCTGGACGGCCTTGTTTCTCCTGGCCGTCCTGCTCGTCACCGGCTGGTTGCTCTCGCGTACCCCGGCCTCCCGCCACGACGCCCGAGTGGCCGCAAGCGCTCCGGGCGGTTCCTCACCGAACCTTGCCGATTCGGTGGTTCGGGCGCCGATCCCGTATCCCGGCCTGGCTCCGAGCGCAGGCTCGGAGTCGGAGTCTCGGTCCCGCTGGACCACGCTCGAGGATGCCATGGCGCAATCGCAACACGATGGCAAACCGATCCTGATCGATTTCAATGCTGTGTGGTGTGGACCCTGTCAGGCGATGAAACGGCAAGTCTTCGACGACCAGGACCGGGGTCAGCTGCTCCTCGACGCGGTCATCCCGGTTTCGATCGTGGATCGGGTGAGGGAGGACGGAGAGAATCCGCCCGATGTCGACGAGCTGCAGAAGCGTTTCCAGGTCGAGGCCTTCCCCACTCTGGTGGTGTTCTCGCCACGCAGCGGCCGATCCATGGTCGCCGAGGGCTACTCCAGCGCCGACCAGGCGCTGAACTGGATTCTGGCGGCGGCGAAGGCGGTTCGGTAGCCTCGCGTTCCAGCTTCCAGGCCCGAGAACGAACTGCTCGGGCCGCGGCGCGGAACGTCTCGTGAGCGAGCCCCGATCGAAATCCTCGCGGCTCCGCGAGCTGGGATTGGTCTTCCTCCGGCTGGGCGCCACTTCGTTCGGCGGGCCGGCCGCGCATATCGGCATGATGGACCACGAGCTCGTGAGCCGGCGCCAGTGGCTCACGCGCGAGGAATTCCTCGACCTGATCGGCGCTGCCGCGCTCATTCCGGGCCCCAATTCCACCGAGGTGGCGATCCACGTTGGGTATCGCCGCGCGGGCTGGCGCGGGCTGCTGATCGCGGGCACGTGCTTCATCGTTCCGGCCTGCCTGATCACCTGGGCGCTGGCCTGGACCTACGTGCGCTACGGCTCGCTCCCCGAGGGGCGGAGCATCTTCTACGGTGTCCGCCCGGTGATCATCGCGGTAGTGCTCCAGGCGCTGGTGGGGCTGGCGCGCAGCGCGCTGCGCCGCCGGGACCTGATCGCGCTGGCGATGGCCGGAACCACCGCCAGCTTCCTTGGCTTGAACGAGCTGGTGCTGCTCGCGGGCTCGGGGGCGCTGGCGATGCTGGTGCGCTCGAGTCCCGGCTGGGGCGCGGGGACCCACGGGCGCGACGGCGCTGCGCCTCTCCTGCTGGCGCTTCCGGCGGCGGCGGCACCCGGATTCGGGCTCGGCGCGCTGTTCCTGTTCTTTCTCAAGGTCGGGGCGATTCTGTTCGGCAGCGGCTACGTGCTGCTCGCGTTCCTCCGCGCCGATCTGGTCGCGCGCTGGCACTGGCTCACCGAGTCGCAGCTGATGGACGCGATCGCCGCCGGCCAGATCACGCCCGGCCCGGTGTTCTCGACCGCCACGTTCGTCGGCTACCTGCTGGGTCGAACTCCAGGTGCCGTTCTGGCGACCATCGGCATCTTCCTGCCGGCGTTCGTGTTCGTGGCCTTGAGCGGGCCATGGGTGGCGCGCGTTCGAGGGTCGCGGTCGGCCGGCGCATTCCTCGACGGGGTCAACGTCGCGTCGCTCTCCTTGATGGCGGTCGTGACCTGGCAGCTGGGTCGCGCCGCGATCCACGACGCGCTGACCGCGCTCCTGTTCGCGGCAAGCGGGTTCGCGTTGTTCCGATTTCGCATCAATCCGGTGTGGCTGATGCTGGCCGGGGCCCTGCTCGGGCTGCTCGCGGTTCCGTTTCACCTCGCTCGGTGAGGGTCGTGCTATTTCCCGAGCAGTCGGAGGATCCCGGTGGTCATCTGCGGCAGGTAGGTGATCATCAGTACGCCGCCGCCCAGGATGAGCAGGAAAGGCACGACGTACCGGTAGAGCTGCGGCAGCGGCTTGTCGAAGCGCGACGAGGAGAGGAACAGATTGAGACCGACCGGCGGAAACAGGAATCCCAGCTCGAGGTTGGCGAGGAACACCACGCCCAGGTGCACGGGATCGATGCCAAAGGCCGCACCGATCGGCGCCACCAGCGGCGCGAGAATGATGATGGCCGAGTAGATCTCGAGCACGCTGCCCAGCACCAGCAGCACCACGTTGAGGGCCAGCAGGAACACGTGCGGCGAGTGGATGTGCGTGCGCACGGCTGCCAGCAGCGCACTGGGGATCTGCGCATCCACCATCCAGCTGGTGAGCCCGAGCGCGCTCGAGAGCAGGATCAGCACCGAGCCGCACAGCACTCCGGCCTTCACCAGCACGCCGGGCAGCGCGTGAATCGGATGGATGTCGCGCATGATGAAGCACTCGATCACGATCGCGGCCAGTAGCGCCACCGCCGAGGCCTCGACGATGGTCGCGAGCCCGGTGGCGAACAGCACCACCACCACCGCCGGAATGGCCAGCTCCCACTTGGCCGCCCACAGCGCGGCCAGCATTTCGCGGAGCGAGAAGGCATGGCGCGGCGCGCCCACTCGCTGGCCGACCTGCATGCCGTAGAGCGCCACGATGGCCACCAGCAAGACACCGGGAATCAGGCCGGCGAGATACAGCGAGTCGGGGGGCACGTTGGCGACGATCGCGTAGAGAATCACCGGCAGGCTGGGCGGAAACAGGAGCCCGAGGCTGCCGGCCGCGGTGACCAGCCCGAGCGAGAAGCTCTCGGGGTATCTTTCTTCACGCAGGATCGGATAGAGCAGGCCGCCGAGCGCCATGATGGTGACGCCCGAGCCACCGGTGAAGGTGGTGAATACCGCGCACACCGCCGCCACCAGGATCGCGATGCCGCCGGGCATCCAGCCGAACAGCGCTCGGAAGAACCTCACCAGCCGGCTGGCGGCGTTCGATTCCGCCATCACGTAGCCGCAGGCGGTGAGCAGCGGAATCGCGGGCAGCGTCGGCGAGACCATCAGGCGGTAGATCTCGGCGGTCACCGCCGATACCGGCACGCCGTCCTTCCAGAACAACACCAGCGCGATGCCGCCCATGGCGACGAACACTGGCGCTCCCACCAGCGCCGCCAGCACGATCAGCGCCAGAATCGGTATCGCGAGCGCGTGGCCGAGACCGGGCGCCAGCCCGAGCGCGAAGGCCGCGGCGATCGCGACGAACGCCGGCCAGCGGCCGCTCCAGCGATCCGCGGCCCCGAGCGCCAGCCGTAGCGCGATCAGGCCGAGCGCCGCCGGCATGATGCACTCCGTCCACCAGGCGGGAATGCCGATCGCGAGCCGCAGGCCCTGCTCGCGGTCGGCCGCCACCACTCCCGCCGCGGAGTAGGCGAGCACCGCGCACACCGCCGCCGCGATCGAAGACGAGAACTGCCGGGCGGCATCGCGAATCTTCGCGTGACCGATGGCTTCCGCGGTCGAGAGCGTCAGGTGACGGTGCTCGCGGGTGGCGAGCAGTCCGCCGAGGAACGCGAGCCACAGCGTGAGCTGGGCGCGATAGGTGGCGGAGCCGGGAAGAAAAAGGCCGCCGAACGGCCGCCCGATCGTGTCGATCAGCGGCAGGATCATCGAGAGGACGAAAGCCGCGACCAGCACGCCGCCTTCGAGTCTGCGGAGTGTGGTGACGACTCGGTTGTCGGATGACGGCGACGAGGCGGCGCTCACGACGCGTTTCAAGGTATCATGCCTCGGCCCGAGCAACTCAGCCCCCGGACGAACGATGAGGAGGAGCACATGCGTTTGGCTCGAATCGGATTCGGGAGCGCGCTGGCTGCGATCGCGCTCATGCCGGTCGTCGTGCATGCGGCGTCGCAGCGATCGTATCTGGCCGGCGGCTACACCATGGCCGACTTTCCCCTGGGAGACTGGGGCAAGGTTGCTGGTTTCGGCATCGGACTCGACGGCACCAATCTCACTTACCTCGATCCCGCGAAGCCGCTGGCGATCCGCTCGAGCCTCGGCTTCATCTACAACTTCTCGCGCACCCAGGACGTTCCCAAGTCCAACATCGGTGCCAACGACAAGCTCTCGCTCGAGACCAAGAACGGCACGCTTTACTTCGGCATCGGCCCCGAACTCGGAAAGCGCGGCGGCGCGATGAACCCTTTCATCTTCGGCACCGTGGGCTTCAACACCTACTGGACGGCGAGCAACTTGAGCGGCACGGTCGGAGGACTGCCCTACGAGGCGAAGTATGGCGACTCGCGAATCGCCTTCGCCTGGGCGGGCGGCGCGGGGATCCGCAAGCACGTCAGCCACGGGGAATCGGTCGAGCTGAGCGTCGAATATCGCTCGGGAGGCGGACACATGTACGTGCTGCCCGATCAAGTCACGACCAGCGGGACCGCGGTCAACGCCGAACGGAAGGCGCGGACCACCGATCAACTGCTGCTCCGGATCGGAACGGTGCTCGGCTACTGACCGAGGGAGCCGGTCTTCTCGACAGGATCAGCAGAGTGACATCGTCTCCGGCGGGTCGTCCCGCGCGGTGCCGGGCGACCCGTTCGAGCAGTCGGTTCCGGATTTCATCGGGCTCGTGCGACGCCGCACCCATCAGCGTCTCCTCCACCGCTTCGCGACCCAGGAGATTGCCGTCGGGATCTTCCGCTTCGGTCAGGCCGTCGGTGAAGAGGATGAGCTGGTCGCCTAGCTCGAGCTGCCGGGTGCACGACTCGAACGGCAACCGGGCGAATGGCCCGAGCAGCGTGCCGCCGCACGCGGGGAGACGTTGCGGCTCATCGGCGCCACTTCGCAACAGCAGCGGCGGGTCGTGCCCGGCGAGCGAGTAACGAATCGTGCCGCTCGCGGGCTCGAGCTCGACGTAGCCGGCGCTTACGAACCATCCCGACGGTAGCAGCCGATCCAGCTCTCGCGACATCCCGGCCAGCAGGCGATCGGGCGGCAGCGCCTCGACCGCCAGCTGATGGAACAGGGTGCGGGTGATCGCCATCAGCACCGCGGCGGCCGCACCGTGGCCGGTCGCGTCGGCGATCAGAATTCCGACCCGGCCATCCGGCAGCGTCGCGAAATCGTAGTAGTCGCCGCCGGCGCGCGTGCTGGTCTCGTAGTGGACGCTCCAGCTATAGCCGGGGATGGGCGGCGGCTCGGGCGGCAGCATTTCGCGCTGGAGTCTGCCCACCGCCTGGGTTTCGCGATCGAGCGCCAGATTCGAGACCTGGAGCCTTCGGGCCAGCGCCTGGGCGTTGCGCAGCGAGGAGCGCAGGGAGCCCAGGGTAAGGGCGGCGGCGGTGTAGATCGAGAACTCCGCGATCAGGTTCCAGACCAGGATCGCGGTGCGCGAGAACGGATGTCCGACCAGGAAGTAGGCGAGCAGCCAGGCCAGACTGCCGAGGAGCGCCATGGCGAGGCCGGGTTTCCGACCGAGGAACCAGGCGGCGAAGCTCACCGCGACCACGTAGTAGAGCGATGACGACACTTCCTCGCCGGTCCAGTAATCGGTGAGGAACGCCGCGACCAGTAAAGCCGCCGCGGCCGCCCACGCCGAGGCGCGACCGGAGCTCGCCTGCCGCGTGGTTGCCGAACGCCGCTCGGCGCGTGGCTCGCCCCGCGCCTCCACCCGCCTCGGATCCGATCCTTGATCCATGCCGACTGCCTGTTCCATCGGGCTCCCCGCGGTGACGCTCCGAGTGTGGCTCTCTCCGCCGGGGTCCGGTGTCATGCCTCGGAAGAGCTTTTCACTTGAGACGCGGGACATGTCGCAGGGACGTGCACGGCCCGAGAGAAATCGTGCCCTCGAAGACGGTGCTTCGTTCCCACTGCCGGCGCGTTCGTGGCTCGATCCCCCCGCGTTGGTCGCGACGACCCAACGCGCCTCCCCCGCCTTGCAACGATTTCACTTCATCCACCGTCTCAGCGCCCGGACGCTTCCGACCGGGAAGCCCAAAACCGAGACGGGACCTGCCCCTCCGATGACCGCTGGTCCTCGCGAGCGCAGCCGGCCCATGAAGCACGCGCCGGTTGCTGCAATTCCGCGCGCCGAGTCTCCGACTCGAGCGCTGCTGGTGCTGGCCGTCTGCTGGCTGGTGCTGTACTCGCCCCAGCTCCTCGCGCACCAGTCCTTCCTTTTCGGCGACGCCACCCTGTTCCGGCGTTTCTCCGAATTCTCTCGTGAACGCTGGATCGCGCTGCATCAACGGACGTTCTGGAACCCTTACGTCTTCTTCGGCCTCCCGGCGACCGCGAGCCTCGCCGACCAGCGCCCTCAGTACCTGCCCGATCTGGCCCTCGATGTCTGGGAACGCCTGCGGGCGTGGAGCGGTTTGCCGCCGTTGCTCGTCCCCCTGTTCGCGGACCTGGCCGGAATCCTGTCGACCGCGCTGCTCTCTCGCGCGCTGTGGGCGGCCGGGACCGAGGCCATGATCTGGGCGGGCCTCGGCTGGGCACTCATGCCCGGCCTCATCGTCCCGTTCACGTTCGGACACGATGCACAGTTTCTCAGCGCCTCGTTGATTCCGGCGCAGCTGCTGCTGGTTCATGCCCAGTTCGCCGCGGCAAGCCGAGTGCCGAGGTCCTGGGCACAGTGGGGGTTCGCGGTGCTGCTCGGCCTCCAGTGTCTCCACGGACATCCGCAGATGGTGGCCGCCGGGCTCGCGCTGTCGGTCGCGTTCGCGGTGGAGCGCGCGATTCATTTCCGGCGGGCCTCCCCCCTGGCGGGGCTGAGTCTGTCCCTGGTCCTTGGGCTCGGGATGGGGGCGGCGTCGTGGTGGCCGGCCCTCCGCTACGCCGCCCTATCCGTTCGCGGCGGGCCCGGCGGCGTGGATGCGCGCGACGTCGCCGACTTCAGCCAGTCGTGGCGCGACCTCCTCTCGCTCGCCTGGCCGCGGGCGGTGGGGTTCGGCGGCGCCACCTACTGGGGGGGACTTCGCAAGACCGATTTCCCGCAGTTCGCCGGTACGCTGATCTGCGGGCTCTCGCTTCTGGCCTGGCCGCGAATCGGCCGGCGCGAGGGAAGCGCGGTGCTCCTCCTCTCGGGCGCCGCCGCGACCGGGATCCTGCTGTCGCTGGGCTCGCATCTCGGTGGTCTCGATCTCTGGCTGCGCGAGCATCTGCCGCTGTTCGCGAACTTCCGCGTGTCGGTGGTGTGGCTGGTGATGACCGATCTCGCGTTGATCGAGCTCTCGGCGCTGGGCTGGGAGCGGGTGGCTCACGCGCTCGAGGGACGCGAGCGGACGCGTCGTGCGCTGGTCGCCCTGTGCGCGAGTGCGAGTCTCGCGCTGTTCACCGGACTGCTCGTGGCGTTCACGCCGCTTCGCGACCTGATCGCCGGCCTGTCGCGCGACTATCGTCCACACTTGAGCCTGGAGCTGGCGCGTGGCGCGGCCGGCCGGTCCGCGCTCGATCTGGCCGCGCGCGGTCTGCTGCTCGGACTGGCCTGCACGCTGGGACTGTTCGCGCGACGCGGTCGATGGCTGCCGGCGCTCTCGATGCTGGCGCTCGCGCTTCACTCGGTGGACCTCGGATCGGTGAGCGTGCCATTCCTGTTGCGAACCTCCGGCGCCACCGATCGACTCGAGGCTCCTCCGGCGCCCGAGATCGCCCGGCTCGCCGCCGCCGATCCGCGGTCGCGCGCGTTGCCGCTCGAGTCGGACCCGCCGCCTTCCAACGACTGGGTGAGCTGGCGCGCCCGGTGCGCGGGCGGCGTTCACGGCTCGATCTATCGAGATTGGGCGGCCTTGATGGCGGCGGGCCTGCCGCTCCACTACGAGGCACTGTGTGCTCTCGCGGTTCGCTACGCGACGGTTCCCGGTTCCACGCCCGAGCGCAGCGAGCTGTGGAGCAATTGCGATTCGTCGCACGATGGGCCGATCGTCATTCGGCTGAAGCACGCCCGTGATCGCGCCTACTGTGTGCCCCACGTCACCGCGCCCGGGAGCCGCGAGCGGGTGATGGACGCGCTGTTCTCGCCTTCGTTTCGCGCCTCGGAGCAGGCCCTGGCGGACGCCCCGGCGTTCGCGGGCGATTATCGGGGCTCGCTCGCCTGCCGGCTCCGCTGGCTCGAGGACTCGCCGGACCGATTGCGCCTCGCGATCAACGCTCCGGCGCCGGCATTCCTGGTGATCGCCGACGCCTGGTTTCCCGGCTGGACCGCGACGCTCGATGGCGAGAGGACGGCGATCGCGCGCGTGGACTATCTGGTGCGCGGAGT
>DATKAB010000173.1 GCA_035498555.1 Candidatus Sulfotelmatobacter sp. | reverse complement strand
GCGAACGGCGCCGGCCGGTCTTTCCACGATTCGATCAGCTCAGCCGGATTCTCGAGGCGCGGGAGCGGCACGCCCTCGACGGCGCTCTTCTTTGCCTTCTCGGCGATGAAACCGAGGCCGATCGGATTGGCGGTGCTGGCGCCGCCGCTCTTGTCGTCCACGCCGCCGAACGCCATCGCGTAGGAGAGATCGCATTCGGCGAACGGCTTCGGATCCGAGGGCCGGGGATCGCGGCCGAATCCGCCCGCATCCCAGCGGCGTTCGCCGAACACGCGCACGATCTTCTCGAGCCGGCCGAGCTTGAGGCCCACGTCGAGCTGCGTCACCGGGCGCCCTTTCGGCGCACGCGCCGTTCCCACCAGCAGGACGTCGGCGCGCGGCTTGAACGGCGCGAGATCGGAGTCGACCTGCGGCACCGGGCCGCGCGGTCCTTCGGCGAGCACGTCGGCGAACGCAATGGGCTCGGGCTGCTCCGCCGGCTTCGCCGCGCCGCCGGGGACGATCTCGAAGGTGCCCTTGAGCACCAGCGTGAGCACGGTGCGGTCGTCGGGGCCGAATCCCGGCATCACCTGAACCGGGAATCCAGTCTGATTCTCGACCTTCACGCGACCCGCGCCGTGCCTGCCGGCGGCGCTCGGCGTGCCCTCACGACAGGCATCCCGGGGGTCCCGTGCCCACGCCACCCACCACCGGCCCGACCGGCACGAAGGGCGGCGCGAAGGTCGGCACCGGTCCGGTGCCGAGCACGTTCTGCACCATGGTCGTGGCCTTGAACATGTTGAATGGCGTGGCGAACGCCTGGCTCAGCGCGTCGAACAGATCGTCGGAGTGAAGCGCGGTGGGATCGCCGTAGAGCCCGACCATCGACATCTTGAGCGTCGAGGGCGACAGCAGCGCCTCCCCCGGCGAGGCGAACGTGATCAACGGCATCGGAACATTGGGAGCCGGGGGCGCGACCGGCGAGGGAACCGCGGCAAACAACGGATACATGAGCTGGCCGGTGAGGCCAGACGCCCACGTCGTCCAGGCGTTGCCGAACGCGTTGGCGATGGCGGTCGAGTACTTGAGCTCGGCGGGCGTCTCCTTGGGAGCGCCGGCCAGGATCAGCGGCCCGAGCGGCGGGCCGATCACGCAGCCCGGCGTGAGCACGCCCACCACCGCGTTGATCATCACGCCCGCGATGGTGGAGGCCGTGAGCCAGTTGCCGATGCCGTCGCAGACCGCCCCGCAGACGCCGTCGATGAACTTCTCGAACTTTTCGCCGATCTCCTTGGCGGTGTCGACGTGATACTTGTTGAGCGTCGCCTCGCGAAACAGATTGGTGGGCGAGTTGGGAAGCGAGATCAGCTCGCTCACCGAGAACGCGTTGGAGAACTGCGAGCCGGGCGGCGTCCAGTTCTGCGGCAGCGCGATGGTCTTGGCGGCGAACAGCTGCTTCGCGAGCTGCGAGTAGAGTTCCTTCGGGGGTTTGGGCATGGGCTCATGAGCGACGCGGATCGGCCTCCGCCACTGGATGCCGGCCGCTTTCGCCGCGGGTCCTCTTCGCTCAGCCGCCGACAATCACGTCGGGGCTTCCCTGGGTCAACTGTCCGACGCCACCACAGTGCAAATCCATGTCGTTCAGGCGGTGCGCCGGCAGATGGTCGATGAACACGGTCGAGCTGCCGGTGATGGCGGTCCAGGTATTGGGGCCGCAACAGGCGGCATGAATTCCGTTGTCGCCGACGCGGAGCGCCGGCTTGTTGTTCACCTGCACGTCGGGCGAGCCCACCACCGCTGGCCCCGTCACGGAGTGCGGGCAAGCGGGGCAGCCGTGCGCGTCGACATCCGCCTTCGACAGGTCGCCCAGGCGACCGAGACCTGGCATGATCACCCACTCCCTGAAATGCTCTTCATGCCTTCTTCCAGGCGCCCTTGTCGCGCTTCGGGAAGCGGACCTTGCAGCTGCCCGGATCCACGCCCTCGATGCGCGCCACGCCGTCGGCGCCGGTGGTGCCGGTCGCGATCGAACCGTCGGGCAGCTCCACCTCGTAGGGCTCGCCCGCCACCGGCTTCTTGTTCTCGTCCACCAGCTCCACTTCGATCCAGGTCTTGTCCTTGTCCTGGGGAGCGTCCTTGGCCGGATCCTTGTGAGACTTGCGGTCATCGCTGGAGCTCGAGCTCGAGGAGGAGCTCGAGCCCGAGGAACTGGAGTCCGTGGAGCCCTTGACCGCGCCCGAGGAGGCGGCGTCGGCCGCCTTGATCGCCTTGGTGGGCTTGACCGTCGGCACGGCGTTGACGGCCGTGCCCGAACCCGCCGAGCCGCCGCTGTTGAGCTTGATCATCGAGCCGACGATCGTCACGCCGCCCGGATCCACCATCACGAAATTGCCGCCCACCTTGAGCGTGACCGCCTGACTGCCCTCGATGACGATCGACGACGCCTTGAGATAAATGCCCTGCGAGGCCTCGAGGCTGAACTTCCCGCCGGTGGACTCGTGAATGTCTCCCGTCACCTTCACGGTGCGCGTCCCGGTGACTCCCAGCATCTGCTTGCCGCCGACCTTGAGCGAGTGATCGCGCGTCACGTCCGAGAGCGAATCGCGGTCCACCAGCAGGTGCTCGTCGCGCTCGATGCTGGTCAGGTGGTCGCGGGTCACGGTCGAATGCTTGTCGCGACCGAAGAACTCGCGATGGTCGTTCTTGACGTAGAGATCGACGTCCTTCTCGGCCTGGATGAAGAGCTGTTCGTTCCCCTTCTTGTCCTCGAAGCGCAGCTCGTTGGCGCCGTCGCCACCCGGCGAGGAGTTCGACTTGATCGAAGTTCGAGTCTTGTTGTCGGGCAACTTGTAGGGCACCGGATTGGTGGCGTTGTAGACGCGGCCCGTGATCAGAGGTCGGTCGGGATCGCCTTCGAGGAAGTCGACCACCACTTCCTGCCCAACGCGCGGGATGAACAGCGTGCCCCAGCCCGCACCGCCCCACGCCTGGCTGACGCGAATCCAGCACGAGCTCTTGTCGCCCTTGGTGTCCGCGCGATCCCAGTGGAACTTCACCTTCACGCGACCGTGGTCGTCACAGTGGATCTCGTCCTGCGACCCGCCGACCACCACCGCGGTCTGCGGGCCGTCGATGGTGGGCCGCGGCGTCACCCGCGGCGAGCGATAGGAAACCGCGGCCGGAATGCAATCGAAGGTGGCGCGGTAGACCGGCTTCTTCGCGTCTCCCCCGCCGGCTCCGCCGGCGGCATGCGGCTGCTCGCCGGCGTGCCGGACGCGCACCAGCAGGTACTCGATGTTGAGCGCGTCGTTCGGATGATCGGCCAGCGTGAACTTCCAGCCCGGGTAGAAACGGCGGCAGTCCGTTTCGCCCTGTCCGAGATAAGATTCGGCCCGCTCCTCCTGGAGACGGACCTTCACCAGCCGGTCGCCGATGGACTGGGCGGGATACTCGCCGGGATAGTCGTAGCTCTCGAACTTGCTCTCCTTCTTCGCGTCCGCCTTCTCGGTGGCCTTGAGGGCGAGTGAGGGCTTCTTGAAGTCGAATTCCTTGAGCATGACCGCGCCGGGCCGAAGGGTCCGCGCGTAGCGGAAATGGAGCACCTGCTCCAGTCCGAGCATGCCGGAATCGGCCTCGCGATAGCGGATCTCGGCGCCGTCCGGCAGCTCGGCGTGCACCTCGGGACCGTCACCGATGATCATCGCGTGCGAATCTTCAGTGTGCTCGAAGAAGAAGAACATCCCGTCTTCTTCCATGAGGCGCGAGATGAAATCGAAGTCGCTCTCGCGATATTGCACGCAGTAGGTCCTCGCCTCGTACTTGCCCTTTAGCGACAGCTTGTAGTCGTCGGAGGGGATGCCGGCGCCCTTCAGCACCTGCTCGAGGATTTCCGGAGTGGAAAGGCCCTGGAAGATCCGACTCTGGCGGATCAGGTTGAGCGTCCAGACGCGCGGAACCAGGCGCGCGGTGTGATAGGTCGCGTCCTTGGTCCGCCCGACCTCCTCCCAGCGCGCGACGATGCCGTCCACGTGGCGCTCGCCGAACGCGGTGGTCACGATCAGGTGGCACTTCTCGCCGACCAGGTCCTCGAAATCGATCTGCGTCTCGGGCGTCGAGAGTTCCAGGTCGTAGACGAAGCACTGCGAGATCCCCTCGCTCCCCGTGTATCGGAGAACGCGGAGATCGTCGGAATCGAGGTGGCCGGCGGAAAAGACGAAGTCGGTCGACTGCGGCATCTTCAGGCTTCCCGGGTTCCCCGATCCTCGAAGGCGATCTCGAATCGATCGCCTTCTCCGACCTTTACGTGCATGGTGTCGGGCATGACTCCTTCGGACATTTTCTCGAGCAGCGCGTTCGACATCATCGGAAGCAGGGTTTCCGAGATGATGTGGTCGATGTTGCGCGCCCCGGTCTCGACTTCGGTGCAGCGATTGGCGATGACCTCCACCATCTCAGGCGCGCACTCGAGTGTCATCTTGTGACTGTCGCGCAGCCGGTTCGCAATCTTCTTCAGCTTGAGGCGGGTGATCTCCTTCAAGTGCTCGGGCGGCAGGGTGAAGAACGGCACCACCTCCATGCGCGCGAGCAGCGCGGGCTTCATGTACTTGGAGAGCGCCGGCCGAATCGCCGCCACCAGCTCCTCGCGCGTCGGACGCACCGGTCCGGCGCACAGGTTCTGAATGATGTCGGTGCACAGGTTGCTGGTGAGGAAGAATACGCAGTTCTTGCAGTCGATCTCGCGGCCCTCACCGTCCGACAGAGTACCCTTGTCGAACACCTGATAGAAGAGGTTGAGGATCTCGGGATCGGCCTTCTCGCACTCGTCGAGCAGCACCACCGAGTAGGGCCGCTGGCGGATCGCCTCGGTGAGCATGCCGCCCTCGCCGTAGCCGACGTAGCCGGGCGGCGAGCCGATCAGCCGGCTGACGGTGTGTTTCTCCTGGAACTCCGACATGTTGATGGTGGTGAGGAATCGCTCGCCGCCGAACATCAGATCGGCGACCGCCGTCGCGGTCTCGGTCTTCCCCACGCCGCTCGGGCCCACGAAGATGAACTGCCCGATCGGTGCGCCGGGATTCTTGAGCCCCGACCGTGCCGCGCGCAATCCGCGATCCACCGCCTCGAGCGCGTGGTCCTGCCCCTTGATGCGCTCGGCCATCTTCTCCCGGAAGCTCAGGATCGAAGCGGCCTCGTCCTTCATCATCTTGCCCGCCGGGATGCCGGTCCAGCTCGCCACCACGCTCGCGACCAGCCGCCCGTCGACATCGAGCGCCACCAGCGGCTCGTCGCCCTGCGTCGAGGCGAATTCGCGCAGCGCCTTGTCGAGCTCGGACTGGGCGCCGGGGTCGGGCGGGGCGGGCTGATCCGAGCCCTCCTGCTTCGCGCCGCCCTCGACCTTCGAGCGCAGTGCCAGCACCCGGTCGAGCGCGCCGCGCTCGCGATGGAAGCGTTCCATGATCGATTCGCGTGAGGACTTGAGCTGCGCGATCTCGCCGTCCAGCGCCGCCAGCCGCTGCTCGCGCTCGCGGCTGCTGCCCGCCATCACGCCGCCCATCGCCGCGTCGGCGCGCAACGCGTTCTGCTCGCGCTCCAGCGCCTGCAGCCGCCGTTCGATGTCGTCCACCTGTTCGGGCTTGGTGGCGCGCGCGATCTTGACGCGCGCCGCAGCGGTGTCGAGCAGGTCGACGGCCTTGTCGGGCAGCTGGCGGCCCGAGATGTAGCGGCTCGAGAGCTGCGCTGCCGCCACGATGCCTTCGTCGAGGATCCGGATGCCGTGCGCCTGCTCGTACCTATCCTTCAGGCCGCGCATCATGACGATCGCGTCGTCCACGGAAGGCTCGTCGAGCTTCACGAGCTGGAAGCGCCGCTCGAGCGCGGGATCCTTCTCGAAATACTTCTTGTACTCGGACCAGGTGGTGGCCGCGACGGTGCGCAGCTCGCCGCGCGCCAGCGCCGGCTTGAGCAGATTGGCGGCGTCGCTGGTGCCGGCCGAGCCGCCCGCGCCGATCAGGGTGTGGGCCTCGTCGATGAACGTGACGATCGGCGTCGGCGACGCCTTGATCTCGGCGATCACGTTCTTGAGCCGGTTCTCGAACTCGCCCTTCACCCCGGCGCCCGCCTGCAGCAGGCCGAGATCGAGCGACAGCAGCCGGACGTTCTTGAGCAGCTCGGGCACGTCGCCCTGCACGATGCGCAGGGCCAGTCCCTCGACCACCGCGGTCTTGCCTACACCCGGCTCGCCGACCACGATCGGGTTGTTCTTCCGGCGCCGGCCGAGGATGTCGATCATCTGGCGGATCTCGCGATCGCGACCGAACACGGGATCGATCGATCCCTGTCTCGCCTTCTCGGTGAAATCGACCATGAAGCGGCCGATCGCGCTCTCGTCACCCGGCCGGCCGGGTGCCCCGGGCGCCGACGCGGGCGCCGCGGCAGTGCTGGCGGCGGCCGCCACCTGCTGGGCCTCGGGCGAGGCCGCGGTGATCGAGGCGAAGTCGCGCTTCAGCTCGTCCTGGCGGATCCGCTCGAGCATCGCCGACAGGTCTTCGGCGGTATAGCGCTCGGGACGACGGGCCATGGTGTAGAGCAGCAGACCCGAGCGCACCGAGTACTCGCCGAACTCGACCGAGGCGTAGAGCCAGGCATCCTGGAACCAGTTGACCAGCAGGGGCGAGAACACCGGACGACCGGTGTTGCCGGAGCGCTGGCGCTCGAGCGTGCGCTGCACCTCACGCAAGAACTGCGAGGACTCGATCTCGAAGTGACGCAGGATCGGCGCGATGTCGGCGCCGGTGTCCTCGATCAGCATGGCCAGCACGTGCTCGACCGTCACTTCGTAATGCGTGCGCGAAACGCACAGCCCCGCGGCGCTCTCGAGCGCGCGGGTGCAGGTGCGATCGAGCTTGCGAATCAGGCCTTTCAGATCGAGATCCATGTCAGTTTCTCCGGAGTGTGGTCACCCGCGTGATCTTGCGCGTCGCGGGAGGAGTCGTTCGAATCGCAGCCGCCGGGGTCTCGGGGCGCGGCTCGGCGCGCTCGGGCAGCGGCGCCGGAGCCACGTCGCGTCGCTGATAGAGCGGGTCCACCGCACGGATGGAAACCGCCGCGCGCCCTTCGTGGCGCCCGTCGGGCGACAGCCAGGTGAGATGTCCGAGCCCGAGCTTCGCGCGCTCCGTCAGTCGCAGCGGCGGAACGTTCTCGGCCGGCACCCGAAGCTCGAGACGGAAGTGGAGCGGATCGCGCACGAACAGTCGCACCAGCCGCACCAGCCGCAGCAACTCGTCGCCGCCCGGCAGGAAGCGACGGGCGTTGGCGACGTCGAAGGGGCCGAGCACGATGCGGAAGCTGCTGGCGCGGTCCACCACCCGCTCGCCGAGCACCGCGTTGTCTCCGAGCCTCGCGCTCGGCCGCCCGAGTCGGAGCCGCTGCGCGAACGGGATGTTGGCGCGGATCTCGCGGCAGGCCTCGACACGGATCGTGCCCAGCTCGAAATGCGTGCGCAGGAGCTGCTGGAGTCCGGCAGCCGAGCGATGCCGATCCGCGAGCAGCCCCGCCGAACGCAAGAGGATCAGCGCCGGGAGCCGCGAGCCCGCTTCCATCCCGGCCGTGCCCATGCCCAGCAGGCTCAGCGCGCGGCGGCTGAAGGCGTCGAGCGGGCGGGTCTGGAACTGCTCGGAGTAGCGGTACTTCTGCCAGGCCTGGAAGACGAACGAGATCAGCCGGTGGTGGAAGAGGTCCACGAAGTCGCGCGCCGCGTCGCTCGACAGGCCGGCCCAGATCATTTCTTCGGTGAAATGCGTGGCCAGCGGCGACGAGGGGCCGTAGAGCCCCATGAAGTTGACCTCGACCCGATAGCGGGTGCGGCCGCCGTCGGCGTCGGGCTCGAGCTCGGTCAGCGACTCGACGTCGCCGGTCGGGAAGGACATATGGAGCGGCGGGCGGAAGCGCACGTTCTCGAGTCGCGCCGGCCCGGCGCCGCCCGGAAGCACCGCCTCGGGATCGCGGCGCCGGAGCAGCTTCACGAGCTGGAAGAATTCGTAGGCGCGCGGGCGCTGCAGCACGTCGCTCATAGCAGATCCTGCCCGATGCGATGCGGCCAGTCGATGGTCTCGCCGCCCTGGAGGCCGCGCACGCTGAACTGCGTGAACGAGTTGAGTGTCGCATGCAGGCTCAGGAACTCGTTGACAATGGTCGCGAACAGGAAGAGGTCCCCCTCGCCCGCGAAGTGATCCTCGAGCGCGTCGAGGGTCACCGCGGTGCCGCGCATGACCGAGCCGCGCACCAGCGCCTCCACCGGCTCGGCGCGCAGCGCGTGAATGCCCTGCAGCTTCAGGGTGTTGGCGCGCGCGGCGCGCGGATCGCGCAGCACTTGAAAATTGTAGAGCTCGAGCACGCCGCGCAGCGCCTCCACATCCACCAGCGAGACGTAGTTGAGCGACAGATGGGAGATCAATCGCCAATGGAGGTCGGATCCGAGTGGCGGCATCACCGAGCTGGTCGGCGGCGTGAGGTTGCGGAACTTCACGAATGCCGGCGAGTCGTCGGTGGGCACCGAGACGTCTCCGAGCTGGAGCGCTTCCGGAAGACGGCGATTGGAGCAGGTCAGCTTGAACGTCGCAGTCTCGTTCTCGATCAGTTGGGCTTCGCCGTCGGCATCCACGAATCGCACGTAGGTGTCGACGCGCTCGTCCACGACCGATGGATGCAACCGCACATCGTAGTAGGTCTTGATGCCGCTCTCGCGGAGGAGCCCGAAGCGATGGAAGTCGGGCACCTCCCGCTCCTCCACCGTCCCCGGCGAGATCATTCCGACTCGGTCCACCGAGAACACTTCGAAGTGGAAGGGATTGGAACCCGAGGGACGCAGCCGGTAATCGGTCTGTTCACGGCTCACCTTCATCGGGTCGCCATCGTTGGGGAAGAGATTCACGATCGGAGTGCAGTAGAGCCGGAAATCGTCCTTGGTCGGGCGCAGCGCCGGCGCCAGCGCGCGATCGAAGCGGACGTCGATGGTGAAGCGGTCGCCGCCCAGCAGGGCCGGGGCGCCGTCGATGCCGATCAGGTCGACGAACAGGAATTTCTCGGGCAGCGCGAAGTACTCCTGGAGAAGCCGGTAGCCGGGAAACGAGTTGGGAGGGTAGGGGAGCAGCGCCTCGTCCTCGCCGAACCCGGCCGGCTCGAGGCTCAGCGAGTGGAATTTGGTGTCACTTTCGGAAGGCTGCGGCCCCGCCACCATGCGGACTTCGGCGACGTGGCGCGAGAGATGATAGTGAAGCGCATAGGTCGTGGCCGCATCGCCGTGCAGGAACAATCGCAGGCGCCCGAGCTTGAGGACGTCGGGCTTGGCCTGGTTCCAGATCTTGAACGAGAGCCTGAGCCGCGAGCGGCCGGTGCTGCGCAGCTCGAGCCCCGCATCTTCGAGCGACAACGGATGGAGCATGACGTCGTACGCGGTCCGGAAACGGCACGGCGTTCCCTCGACCGGCGTCGAATGCACCTCGACGCCGCGCGCGATCGGCTGGGACTGGCGCAGGGCCTGCAGGACCGGCTGGAACTCGAGGATCGCCATCGACGGCACCGGGCGCAGGTAGTGCGGCCACATGAGCCGGAACAGGCTGTGCGCCAGCTCGGGGAATTCGTCGTCAAGCTTCTGGCGGATCTGCGCCGACAGGAACGCGAAGCCTTCGAGCATGCGTTCGACGTCGGGATCGCGGCTGGGCCCCGACAGGTAGTGGGCAGCGGTCGGATGCGCGCGCGCGAACTCCTCGCCCAGCTCGCGAAGGAATTGCAGCTCGTCCTGGTAGTACTTGTTGAACACGCGGCGACCCGGCCTAGCCCTTGACTCGCACGTGGCCCGATCCGTCGATCCGGGTGGAGATCTGCACCGAAGCCTTGTCCTCCTCGGTCACCAGCTCGGCGCTGATCTCGAAATTCAGAGCCAGCGGGTCGTCGGGATTCTCGACATGGCGAACCGAGACCCGCCGCAGGCGCGGCTCGTAGACTTCGATCGCGGTCTTGATCGCCTTGCGCATGCCACCAATCGCATCGGGGAAATTGTGGAGCACGTCGACGATCGGCGGGATTCCGTAGTCGCTGCGGATCGGCACGTTCCCCTGGTGCGAATTGAGAAGCCGCCGCAAATTGTCGAGTACCGAGTCCGCGAGCCGCTTGGTGTCCACGTGAATCGTGCGCTCGGAATCGATCTCGGGGGAGCGGAAGCGCTCCAGCAGGCTGCGTTCACGAGGCATTTCGGGTCCCGCAAGAGGTTGGAATCGGGAGGGCGCCGCGTCGCGGCGCCCTCCGTCCGCTCATCGTCGCTCCGATCTCAGGTGACCGGAGCCTCCCAGTCGTCCGAGGCCGTGATGCCGCCGTCCTTCCAGGTCCAAGTGATCTTCTGATAGGTGAAAGCGACTTCCTCGTACTCGGCGTACTTCGCCAGATCGGGATGCTTGTTGTTGGGCATGCGGAACGCGATCGACGCGATGTTCGCGTTGGTCAGCTCGACCGTGTAGTGCTGCTTCTCCTGTCCGGTACCGGTCGCAGCCGAGAGCTGCGGGGTCCAGAACTCGATCTCCCACGTGGGCAGATTCTCGTTGTTGACCAGCGCGTTGTAGAGGAGCGGAGTGGACTTGTCGAGCTCCTTGGTGATCACGTAGGGCTTGTGCATGCGCTTGCCGGTCGGCAGTCCGGACGCCGGATCGCGAGGGCTGATGATCTCGTGCGAAACCGCGATCACCATGATCTTCCCTTCGCGCCCCTTCTGGGTGACGCTGCCCTTGATATCCCCCTGCTTCTGCCCCTTCAGCTTCAGATAGGCATTCAGCGCCATGAGTCACGACCTCCTGGGTGAGGTTGGGTTCAACGACCGGAGACAGCGAGGCCGGGCGGAGCGAACCTCGGTTCCGCCGCGGTACCGCTCTCTCACTTCTTGTCGAGCTTGCCGACCAGCGACAGCGAGAAGAACGCTCCCATGTACTTGAAGTGCGGGCGCACCCGGAGATCTACCTTGTACCAGCCGGGATTGCCTTCGACGTCGGACACCAGCACTTCGGCCTGCCGCAGCGGGCGACGGCGCTTCACCGACTCCTGCACCACGTCCATCTCGGCCACGTACTGGCTGATCCAGTTGTTGAGCTCGCGGTTCAGGTCTTCCTTTTCCTTCCAGCTGCCGATGTTCTCGCGCTGGATCACCTTGAGGTAATGCGCCAGGCGGTTGACGATGAACATGTAGGGAAGCTGGGTGCCGAGCTTGAAGTTGGCCTCGGCCTCCTTGCCTTCCTTGCTCTGCCCGAAGGTCTTGGACTTCTGCACCGAGTTCGCCGAGAAGAAGCAGGCGTTGTCGCTGCCCTTCCGCTGCGTCAGCGCGATGAAGCCTTCCTCGGCCAGCTCGAATTCGCGCCGCTCCGAGATCAGGATCTCGGTCGGAATCTTCTGTTCGGTCGCGCCCATCGACTTGAACACGTGCACCGGCAGGTCCTCGACCGTGCCGCCGCTCTGCGGGCCGATGATGCTCGTGCACCACCGATTCTTCGCGAAGCTGTCGGTCAGCTTCGAGGCGAAGGTGAAGGCGGTGTTGCCCCACAGGTACTTGTCGTGGCTGTCGGTGACTTTCTCTTCGTAGTTGAAGTCCTTCACCGGCACGGTCTCGCCGCCGTAGGGCAGGCGCAACAGGAAGCGCGGCGCCGTGAGTCCGACGTAGCGCGCGTCTTCCGACTCGCGGAACGAGCGCCACTTGGCGTACTGCGGACCCTCGAACACCGACTTCAGGTCCTTGAGATTGGGCAGCTCCTGCCACGACTTGCAGCCGAACATCTTCGACGATGCCGAGGCGATGAACGGCGCGTGCGCCATGGCTGAGACGCTGGCGCAGTACTGCAGCAGCTTCATGTCCTGCGGGCCGGCGTCGAACTCGTAGTTGGCCACCACCGCGGCCACCGGCTGGCCGCCGAACTGCCCGTACTCGGCGGTGTAGACGTGCTTGTAGAGCCCGGACTTGGTGATCTCGGGCGCATCCTCGAAATCGTTCAGCAGGTCGGCCTTCGAGACGTTCAGCAGCTCCATGCGGATGTTCTCGCGAAAGTCGGTGCGATCCACCAGCAACTTGAGCCCGCGCCATGCCGATTCCAGCCTCTGGAAATCCGGATGGTGCAGGATCTCGTCGAGCTGGGAGCTCATCCGCTTGTCGAGATCGGCGATCAGGTCGTTGGCCACCGACTGGTGAATCCGGGTGCCCGGATGTCCGACGATGACCTCGACCACCTTGGCCAGCGCGCTCCGCGTGCCGGCGTCCGGCTGCAACTGGGTGCCCTCGATGATTCCCTCGAGGAGCGAGCCTCCGGCCTCCACGGTCTCGCCGGCGCTCGACTGATGTTCCTTTTCCTGCTCAGCCATCGTCCATCCTCCCGAATGACGAATCGTTCTTTCGTGAATACGCCGGTCGAACTACTCGCCCGCGCCGAGCTCCTTGAGCAGCTTCTCGCGCTGCGCCGGATCCTTGAGCAGCTCGTCGAGCTTCTTGCGAAACGCCACGCTGTTTCCGAGCGGGCTCTTGAGCCCCACCAGCGCCTCGCGCAGCTCCAGCAGCTTGCGCAGCTCGGGGACCTGGCGGGCGACCTCGGCGGGCGAAAAGTCCTTCATGTTGCCGATGTTGATGTCGACCGGCATCTCCTCACCCGCGGCGCCGCTCAGCTTGTTGGAGACGTTGAAGGAGGCGTTGAGCTTCTGCTGGGCCATCACGTCGTTGAAGTTGTCCTTGTCGAGCTGGATGGCCTTGCGCTCCTCGAGCGGAGTGTCGTCCTCGCGCTGGGTGAAGTCGCCGAGCACCATCAGCTTGAGCGGCAGCTCGATTTCTTCCTGGACGCCGTTGCGGAGCGATCGGTACACGATGTTGATCCGCTCCATCGGAGGGGCTGAGCCCTCTTTGCCTGCCATGATGTTCTCCTTTCAGTTGGGTGCCAATCGAGGCGAGATCACTCTCGGCCATTGAGTTCCAGTGCCGAAACCACGTCGAGGCGGCAGAGTCGGCCCATGAGCTCGCGCGAACGCGCCAGCTCGGAGGCCGAGAAGTCCGCCGACTGTGCGACCTGCTGGCGGCACCGCAGCAGGTCCCTGAGGATTTCCGCGCACAATGCGGGATCCCAATCTTCGATGGTGGAGCCGCGCAGCTCCTCGTCGAGCGCCTCGAGCTGCGCCAGCGCCATCTCGTGCCGGCCGGCCTGCATGCAGAGCCGCGCCGCTTCGAGCTTCCACACCACGCGATCCTCGAGCCGCTCGGCCTTCTGCGAGCCCTCGCTCAGCAGCTTGAGTGCCGCGCCGAGCTTGCTCCCGCGGCCCAGCTTGCGCGCTTCCTTCTGGGCGGCCGCGAAATTCTCGCCGCCGCGCGGCCGCACGCCGGCCGGGGCCTCGGCCGAAGGCCCGAAATCGATCGGCGCTCCCGCCATCACGCGCTTCGCGATCCACTTGCGCGTGGCGTCGTCGGCGAAGGGAATGCCCCCCGTGGTCTGCAGTTTCACCAGCTCGGGCACGCGCTTGAGCATCGAGCTCAGTTCGAACACCACCGCGTCGGCGGCCGGCTTGAACTCGTCGCCGCGCCCCTCGAGCGCGAGCACCGCGTAACGGCTGAGGTCCAGCCACAATGGCGCATTGAAGTAGGCGGCCTCGGTCTGCTCGAGCACCGCCGCGT
Organism: Candidatus Sulfotelmatobacter sp.; assembly: GCA_035498555.1. NCBI lineage: Bacteria > Pseudomonadati > Acidobacteriota > Terriglobia > Terriglobales > Candidatus Korobacteraceae > Candidatus Sulfotelmatobacter > Candidatus Sulfotelmatobacter sp. The sequence goes on along the minus strand of DATKAB010000173.1, from coordinate 50,311 downwards.
GCTCTCCCGAGCCCATCAGCTGCTCGAGTTGCTCGAGCAGCGAGGTGTCGAAGTCCGGGAGCACGGTGCGCCCCTCTTCACTGGGCGGTGCCTGGCGCAGCTGGCGCCAGAACAGCATCCGGCTCAGCCGATAGCCGAGCGGGTCGGCGGGATCGTTGGCGCGCATCCAGGTCGCGCACAGGTCGCCGAGGCGCGCCAGCTCCTCGAGCGCCGGTTCCAGCTCTTCGGGAGAGTGGATGGCCTCGATGCGCGGCGGCCCGGAGGGTGCGGGCGGCGCGTAGCTTTCGGCGGCCGGAGCAGCGGCTCCCGCGCTCGAGGACTGCTGTGTCGCGGCCGGTTGCGGCACGTTGCTCGAGGCCTCCTCGAGCGCCCGGCGCAGCTCGCCGAGCGGCGGCGCCGCGTCGAGCAGCGAACCGGCCCTGTCCTCGAGCTCGGCGACGCGCTCGACACACTGCGCGATCGCCTCGGCGGACAGCGGCTTGCCGCCGCGCTCCAGAGCACGCGCGCCCCGCTCGTTCAGCCACTCGAACGCCGCCAGGCGGCCGCGCAGGCGCTTGATGTCGGGAAAACACGTCTCCCAGTAGTTGTTGACGAAATCGCGCAGCACGCCGAGACCGGCGGCGAGTCCCGCGAAGCCATCGGTCTCGTACAACGCGAGCGAGAAATAGGCCGCGACCAGGAGGTCCTTGGATTGGGTCTGCAGAATCGCGTGCGCGGCTCGCGACACCCGTTCCCAATCCACCGTGGGTTGATCCGGGGCTTCGAGCTTGCGGATCTCGAGCTGAAGTTGCTCGAACTCGGGCCGATCGCGCGCGGACTCGCCCGCCGGCGCGTCCTCGCGAATCGGTCTGGTCCCCAGCTCGAGCACTTCGGACAAGTTCATCCGGCCTCCGCGCGTGGCGGCTCAGGGCAAGGTCTTACCCCTCGGACCCGGCACGGGATGTCGCGCCGAGCCCATGCATGACCTGCCGAGAAAAGGACGATAGCCGCCGTGAGCGGACGGCGCAACGTCTTTCTGTTCAAGGCGATCCGGGTGTGCGGTTCTCCGGAGAACCGGCTCGAGGCCGTTGCAGACCTATGCCCAACCCTGATTCGGACTTGAGAGAGGCCGGCAGTCGCGGTTGCGGCCAGTCCATGTGGGTGGAGTCCCCGCGCTTTGCCCAGCCGGGCTCACCAGGGAATCGGGGACGCTGAGGCCGGATAGACGGCCGGAAACTCGGTTCGCAGCTTCTGAATGATGGGGCGCGTCTGTTCGTAGGCCCCGAGCCGGATGAGGCTTGCGAGCGCGGAATCCTCGAGGGCTTTGTCCTCAAGATAGGCCGCGGCGCCCGCAAGTCCTAGCCAGGCTTCAGGAAGATGGTTGTCGACGCGCAACGCCTCGGAGTACGAGTCGCGCGCTGTTCGATACTCGCCGACGTAGGTGTTCGCGATTCCGCGCATGATCAGGATTCGCGGACTCGGCTCGTAGCGTACAGCTGCGTTCGTAGCCGACGCCGCTCGCGGCCAATCCCTCACGGCGAACGAACGTAGCGCGAGGAAGTCCCAGGTCATGCCGATCTCGGCATTCGTGCGCTGCGGCGGCCCGCTGGCGTATGCCGCGACTCGATCGAGGCCAGCCGCGGAACTGTGTTCTACGAGCAGTATCTGAACGGTCGCGACGAGAAGACTTGTCGATACGATCGCGGCGAGCCTGCCTTTCGAAGCCGCGGCGATGCCGTTGGAGGTCGCGAGAGCGAGGAGCGCGCCCACTGCGATTCCGGCCGGAGCAAACACATCGACGTCGCGGAAGACTCCTTGGCCGGGCCGGATCAAGAGCACGGCGCCGATCCAGGGCACAGCGAGCATGCTGAGTCGCTGCCAGCGGGAGAAGTCCGCCGTTCCTGGCCTGAACGAGGAAGCAGCGATCACCAGGACAGGCAGCGCGGGGAGCAAGAAGAGGGCAAGATTGATCACGTCGAGCACCCGAAGTGGCAAGGCGCTCAAAGTCCACCATTGTCCGGGGCCTAGCGTCGGTTGCCCGCCAAGGTGATGCGGCAGATCGTAGTTCGTGAATATGCGCCAAAGTTCGCTGAACGAGACTAGCCCCGCGATCAAGGGGAGCAGGGCACTTGCGAGATGACGCACGCCGCGCGTGCTGAGGGTCGGCTTCTCGTTCCGAACAGTGTGAACGAGCGCCAGTGCCCAGCATGGGAGCAGGAGCACGCCCCCTCGATGCAGGAAGATCGCGAGGCTCACGGCAATCCCGCATTTCGCCATCGAACTCCAGTTCATCAGCCGCGGTGAAACGAACGAGGCGACCGCGGCCGTCAGCGCGCAAAGAATGGCTGCTGTCTTCGCGAGCCCGGTGGCGACGACGAGCCAGCCTCCAAGGGTGACCGTGGAGGCCGACACGGCGATCGCTATCGGCGAGATCGCCACATCTCGGCCTAGCCGGACTGCGGCCATCGCAAGAACAAAAGTCGCGATTGCACTGAGAACTCGGTAGTAGGTCGGCGCAGGTAGAAGTGAGGCCACAAGTGTCGGACCCGTGCCGATCAGCCACCTTTCAAGGGGCAGAGATTGGAGGAAGCTGCCGCGGAAGGCATTCGAACCGCCCATCCTCCGAATAAGGAAATCCCCGACAAACCATGTTCTGTCGTCGAGTAGGAATACGATTGTTCCAATAAGCAGCGCGAACCCCACCCGCGCAGAGGCGCGAGTTTGAAGTGAGGCGCCGAGCCGCTCCAGCCCTCTCGCTATCGAGATGCTCACTGATGACACACACGACACTGCGCAGACCGACCAAAGGCCCCATCCGAGCGCGACCGGAAGAAAGCGCTGCGCGTTTAACCCCCAGAGCCACATCGTCCCGTCCAGGGACAGGATTCCGCGGACCGCCAGAGCTCCACAGGCGACGCCGAGCAGCGCTTTCTCCAGTCGGCCGATCAAATTTCTACCTCACGTTGCCGGAACCAGCGACTCCATACTCAGCGACGAGACACCGCTTAAGCGGTAGTTTCGCCAACATGGCTGAGCTTGGCGTTGGAAATGAACGACTGAGGGCAGGCGGGAGGCCTCGGCCTTACTCGCGAGGAACTCTAGACGCCGGCTTGTGAGTGGGAGACGGCTCTTTACGGGCTCGGCACCTCGAAGCGCATGAAGTTCTGCCGGAAGGGGTTCACCGTCGACTTGGGCTGGATGTCGTACTGGACGACGATCCGGCTCGAGCCGGCGGTCAGCCTCCACACCGCCTGGGGCGCCTCGGCCCCGCCCGATAGCTGCGCTTCGTCGAGCAGATGGAAGAGTCCCCACGGTCCGGCGAACGAGCGGCTCTCGGCGGCCGTGGTCCCGGCCAGCTCGGCCCTGAGGACCGCGCCGACCCCCGGGTCGGGCCCCGGCCAGTCCAGCGGCTGCCACTGCGGCACGCCGTTGGTGTAGGTCGTGAACTGCCCGTCGAGATCGAGGTGCACGCGGCGCACGAACAGCTGCGGCCCCTCGACGTTGGCGGTGGTGGTGCGGATCTGGAAATGCATCATCGGCTGCGCCGGATTCTCCGAGAAGAAGGCGACGCGAATCTCGTGCGCGTGGCGCACGCAATCCGCGAAGTCCTGGCGCAGGCGGAACGCGCCGGCCGGCTGGCCATCCTCTCCTACCAGGGACTTGAGGTTGGCGTCGTAGAAGCTCCAGAAGGTGCCGCCCGGCCGGAAGAACTCGACGAAGTCCGGGAGCGCCGCGTCGGGTCCACCGGCGGTGAACGGATACTTGCCCATCAGGGTTCGCTGCCACGGCTTCATCACCAGCTCGACCCACAGGCGCCCGACCTCGGGGGGCACGATCCCTTCGCCCGTCGCCCCGCCACCCCCACCGGGGCTGAACATGTCGACGGGGAGCCGCAGCATGCGCACGGTGGCGTCGCGCGTGGGTCCGGACGAATAGCCCGCCGATTGCTGATCGATCCAGTCGAGTGCGGTGCGCACCGGGCTGCTCACGCCGCTCGCGAACAGGGCGAGGAAATCGGACTCCGGCGCGCCGGGCTGGGCCTTGGCGGCGATCGCCTTTTGCGCGTCGCGCATCTGCGACAGGTAGCGCGTGCTCGGCAGGCCGCTCTTGTCGAGCGCGTCGTTGCGGTGGAACAGCCCGCTCATCGCGCTGCTGGCCTTCCGCCCAAAGCTCCCGCCCGGCGGCGCCTTGGCGAAGTCGTGGAGCATCGAGAAGCTCGACTGGACACGGCCCATCGGCGAATTGGCCATCTCCTGGAAGGTCACCTGCTCGTCCACCCCGGCGAGCAACGCCAGCAGCGGCGTATCGTCGCCGAGCAGCGCCTTCATGTTCTCGGCGCCGGCCGGGCGCGAGCCCGCGAAGTCCGCCGCCTTGACGCCGTTCATGAGCCCGATCCACTGCCCGGTGTAGTCGTTGGCGTAGGAGGCGAGCAGATCGCCGGCCAGGTCGGGGATGCGACCCGCGAACGCGTCGCGCAGATCGCCGTCGCGGCTCACCTCGAGCCGCCACCACTCGACGCGCGGCTTCACCTGCTTCTCCCAGCCGTCGTGCGTGAACGGCCCCGACACCTCGGTGGTGCCCGACAGCAGCCGCGAGTTGTCGGTGAGCGCCGCGACGCTGAGCGGCTTCGTCTGGCGGCGGGTCTGGTCGATCATCAGGCGGTAGAAGGAATTCGATTCCCAGTGGCCTCGCAAGGTCTCGCGGCCGCGCGCCACCAGGCTGGGATTGGCGGTCGGGAAGAAACGCTTTTCGATGAACTCCGAGTGCTCGCACAGGAACGCGCACTGCGCGTTGATCAGGCTGGTGACCTGGTCGCGCACGTCCTGGCTCATCGAGCGCACCAGGTCGGCCTGAATGCCGTTGATCACGCGCGCGACCAGCGGCGCGTCGGCGGGCGTCAGCTCGCGCGGCGTGGCGAGCAGGCGCCAGGTGCGGAACAGGCAGTAGAACTCGACGAAGTCCCCCGAGTAGCGCGTGGTCAGGGTGTCGAGGCGCGCCTGCATCGCGTCGTACGAGGGGCCGACCAGCACTTCGAGCGCCTTGCGCGTGTAGAGGTCCATGGCCGGATCGCGCACCGGATTCCCGGACCACGCGCCGAGCGCGCGCCACCACGGCACCCCCTTGTGCTGAAGCGAGTCCACGATCGCGACGTTGGCGCGCAGGTCTTCCAGCGCCGTGAGGTTGTCGAGCAGCGACTCGTTGGGGTGGACATGGGTCGCCACGGCTTCGGCGGCCTTGCGGGTGGCGCCGATCAGATGGGCGTTGGCGCACGAGAGCGACGAGAACAGAATCACGAAGGCGAGGAAGACCACGCCCAGCAACCCGAGCGTGACCATGCGCGCCAGCTTCTGGGCCTGCACCGCGCCCTTGGAGGTGGTGACGAGGGCGGCGTCCTCGAACACCACGCCGGTGAGCAGGTCGTGAACGAACCAGGCGCCGGGCGGCGACTGCGGCGGCGCGCTCGTGCCCAGCGCCAGCCCGAGCGCGCGGGCGGCGGGCTCGAGCACGCGGTCGGTCGGGGCGCCCTGCGGGCTGCCGCTGGCGAAGTAGAAGCCGCGGAACAGCGGCTGGTCCTTCTCGCCGGGATCCTCGGCGAACAGCACGCGCAGGAAGCGCCGCAGCGCCGGGCGGATGCGCTCCATCTGCGCCGGGAACGCGAACGCGCGCGCGCGCTGGAGCGGGTCGGGCACATCCGTCACGCGCGCCATGCGGCGGTCGGCGAGCGCCGCCTGCATCAGCCCGAACTCCTTGTCGAACAGCGATTCGGCCGCCTCGGTCTCGGCGCGCTCCACCGCCACGGTGGCGCCCCAGGGCTGCTGGCGCTCGGCGGGCGATAGATCGCTGAAGAACTCGACGAAGCCGGCGATCAAATCGCACTTGGTGAACATCACGTAGACCGGGAATACCACGCCCAGCCCGTGGATCACCTCCTGGATGCGCTCGCGGATCGAGCTCGCCAGCTTCTCGATCTGCGCTTCGGGCTTGTCGGCGAGCTGGTCGACCGGCACCGCCACGATCACGCCGTTGAGCGGCTTCTCCTGCCGCTGCTTGCGCAGCACCTGCAGGAACGCGCCCCAGTCGCTGGTGTCCTCGAACTGGCCCGAGGCCCCGACCATGCGACCGGTCATGTCGAGCAGCACCGCTTCCTGCGTCAGCCACCATTCGAAGCTGCGGGTGCCGCCCACGCCCTTCACCGACTTGCCGCGACGCGAGGCGTCGGTGAGCGCGAACTGCAAGCCGGAGTTCGCCATCAGCACGCTCTTCCCGGCTTGAGTTGGGCCGACCACCATGTACCACGGCAGGGTCGAGAGCACCGCCTTGCCGCCGCGCTTCGAGCGCTTGAGCGATTCCACCGCGGCGAGGAAGTCGGCCTTGAGGCTCTGCATCTCGGCCTGCTGTCCGGGCGTCGAGCGCTCGATGTCCTTGTCGGCCTGCACCACCACCGACTTCTCGATCTCTTCGGCCTGCTGGGCCTTCTTGAGCTGGCGCAGCAGGATGAAGATCACCGCGACCATCACCAGGACGAGGATCACGAGCAACGCGAGCAGCAGCGACCACTTGAAGATGTTGAATACCGCGATGGTCGCCGCGCTCGCTCCGACCGCACCCGCGCCGATGTAGACCGGCGGCTGCATGTAGCGCTTCAGGAAGTTCACGAGCCGCCCCCGGCGAGCCGCGCGATCACCCCGGCGTCGTGCTGCGCGCCGATCACCGCGAACAGCTTGAGCAGCAGGAACACCAGCACCAGCGCCGGCACGAACACCGCCAGCGCCACCCACAGCGGGAAGCGGCCGGTGACCTCGCTGCCGCCGTCGTCGGGGCGGGCGGCGTGCGGGGCCAGCGCGCGGCGGCCGGTGCCGCGCACTGCCGCGATGTCGCGCTCGACCTCGGTGAGCAGGTTCTTGACGCGCTCGGGGCCCGAGAGCCCGAAGCGGCCGAGGAAGCCGAACGCCAGACAGCAGGCGTAGACCTCGATCGCCTCGATCCGGTTCTCGCGCTCGCGACGCATGGTGTCGAGCCGGCTGAAGAATTCGTCGCCGCCGACGTTGGTGCCGAACCACTCGAGCTGCAGCGGCCGCGCCACCCAGGCGTCGCGCAACGGACCGCCGGCGCGCAGCGCGGTCTCGTCGAGGAACACGACCAGCGCGAACACCGCGGCCTCGACGTCGGCGGGCATGATCGCATTGCGCGCGCCATCCTGCTCGAGGCGGCCCCTTAGCTCGAGCGTGCGGGCGCGGATCGCGTTCGAGTCGAGGCGGCCATCGGGGCTCTGGCGCATGACCACGATCATGCTCAGCCAGTCCGAGCAGAGATCGACGAGTCGCACGCGACCGCCCGAGGGCGGCTCGCCGTCGCCACGCCGTCCACTGCCGCCGCGACGCTGCGGCGGATCGAAGACGATGGTCTCGTCGCCGCCGCGGGAGGATCTGCCGCCGCGGCCGCGCGCGCCGCGAATTCCTCGGTTGCGAACACCCATCCTAGGCGCGCAACCCCAACAGCTCGATGGTCAGCCCGGGATAGTCGGGCGGCAGGAAGATCGCGATGTTCTTGGCCGCGCGCACGGTTTCGAACGCGTCGCCCCCGGTGTCGAGCTGGAAGTACAGATAGTTGCCCTTGGTGGACAGCGTGGTCGGCGTCATGCGCTGGTAGTTCACCACCACGCCGCGCAGGGCGTTGGCGATCAGGTAGTCGATCTTGTCCTGCGAGGCGATCTTGACCTTGTAGGGCACTTCATTGATCAGGCGCTGCTCCTCGGCGTCGGCCTTGACCCCGAGGAACATGCTCGAGCTCGACTCGAGCGCGCGCAGGTCCACGATCTGGCCGAAGTAGAGCGAGCTGTCCTTACGCTGCAGGTCGATGCGCAGCGTCTTGTCGTCCATGCGCACTTCGAGCAGCTTGCGCAGCTCCTTGTCGAGCCCTTCGAACGTGCGCCCCAGCGCCGCGTGATCGTAGGGTGGAAGGTCTTTCGGATGCGGCTCCGAGACCAGCGTGCAGAGCTGCGCCATCAGGCTCGCGAGCATCAGGTAGACACGCTCGGGATGAATGCGCGGGTGCGCCAGCACGTGCGCGATCTGGGGAATGAAGCCGTTCACCACGCCGAGCTGGAAGAACTTGGCCGCGTCGGTGTCGGCAAAATCGGCGGCGCTGCCGCGCTGACGGCGTTTTTCGGCCAGGCTGTTGCCGGTGGCGATCAGCATCTCGAACTCGGCCCGCAGCTGGCGCATGAGGGCGTCCGATGCGCCGACCGTGAGACTCGCCGGCACATAGCTCTCGCGCAACACGAAGTTGCTGTCGGAAGTCCGGCCGAGCTCCGCCATCTGCAGATGATCGTGGTCGCCGAGCGCATCGTCGGGGAACAGCAGGCGCAGGTTGCGGCGCGCGGTGGTTACCGGACGCTCGTCGAGGCCGGTGTTGGCGTCGGGCAGATCGAGCGTGTCGGTCAGGTAGCGCGGCGGCACGCCGTCGCTGCCGCCGCCCGCCAGCATCGCGCGGCCGGGGCGGATCGAAGGCAGCCCCAGATGCACCGGCAGGGTCTCCTGGCGCGCCTCGAAATGGCTGGCGATGTCGCGCGACTGGGGCAGCGGATCGTCTTCGGGCGCCGAGAAGGGCGTCCCATCAGGCAGCACGCCTCGGGCGGCGAGCAGCGCCAGCCGGCCGTTGCGCAATGCCTCGCGGTCGATCTCGAGATGCGTGAATCCGAACTCGAAGTCCTGCGCGGCGCGGAAGCGCTCGGCGACCAGGTGATGGACCGCGAGATCGGACTGCTGGAAATGCTGGGGCGTGAGCAGCAGCCCCTCACTCCACACCACCGCCTGATGCCGGCTCATGGGAGTCTCCGCGACCTGTCAGCGCTTCACTTCTTCGCGACCGCCAGACAGGACGCTTCCGCCCTCAACTTGAGGTGGGATCCCTTCGAGAGCGGCTGAAGAACGTACCAGCAGGTGCCCTCGGGCTGACAGAAATTGCCGATCACGATCACCGCTTTGGCCTTGGCGTTGCGCTCGTAGCTGAATTCCTGCTTGGCCTTTGGATCGATGAAACCGGTGTCGCGCGTGAGCAACGCGTCGCCGAAGAGCGCCTTCTCCTTGCCCCAGATCTGGACCAGGGAGGTTCCGGTGATGGCCGAGGCATCGGTGACCTGAATCACCGCGAACTCGAGCGGTTGCGCGCTGGCCTTGCCGCAGGTGTTGCACTGGTCCGAGGCCTCGAGACTGAGCTGAATCGCCGGCTTGCCGCCCACCAGCGGCACCTTGGCGCAGCTGGTTCCCAACAGGCACAAGGCAGCGATTGGTGCCAACGCACTGCGCGACATCAAGGCGCGGGCGCACATGGCCGGCACACTAGGCGGCAAGCCGGGTGGCGTCAAGGGCTTGGGGCACAGCGCTCAAGGACGCGCGAGCGTGAAGCTGAGCGCGCGCGCCTGTCCGCCCTTGAGCTTGAAGCTCTGAACCCCCTCCCGGGTCGTCCAGCCGTCGAGGGCCACCACGATCTTGTGGCTGCCCGGGTTCACGAACAGGGTATTCGGGGTCTGGAGGCCGCTCGGCTTTCCGTCCAGCAGGATCTCGGCCGGGGGCCCGCCGGTCACGGCCACGTCGATGCGTGCCATGCCGGGGCGAAAGTCGTAGCCGAACAGGCGCGTCTGCCCGGCCTTCAACTTCACCGGCTCGCTCACGAAGCTTCCGCCCCACTTGGGCTGGAGCCCGACCAGGTACTCGCGGTCGGCCTGCAGCACCACCTGCAGTGACTCGACGTCGGTCCGGACCGGGGCCCGGTCGAGCAGCACCGTGCCCGCCGGTCGCAGCCAGACGTTGAGCGTGGCGGTGGCGCCCGCCGGCGTGCTCGGCGGTCCGGCGAACTGCAGCGTCACCGTGGTGTCTCGCTGACCCGAGAGCGCAAAGCTCAAATCGACATCGGCGAAGCCGCTGAGCGAAGCGCGCGCGCGATGGAGGCCCGGATGCAGCCCCTCGAACCGCCCGGGCTCGTGACGGGCACCCAGATCGTCGACCGTGACCATGCCGCCGTTGGGACGCGTGCGCACCGTCACCGACCGGGCCGGTCCCGCGCGTTGCGGCACGAGCTTGAGCGTCACGGTGGTCTCGGCCTGAGCACGCACCGTGAACGCCAGCAGCTGGCTCGCGAAACCTTCACGCTTCGCCTCCACGGTGTGTTCGCCGGCCGTGACGTTGCGATAGGTGGCGGGTGCGGTCTGCGGCGCCTCCCCGTCGAGCGCCACGGTCGCGTCGGGAGGATCGGTCGCGATCCGCAGCGCCAGCACCTCGCGAGCCCCTTTCTCGATCGGCTTGAGCTTGACCGCGACCAGGGTGTCCTGTCCGGCGGCGAGATGCACCACGCGCCGCGCGGTCTGGAAGCTGTCGCGCAGCACGCGAATCGTGTGGGCACCGGTGGTCAGCTCGCCGAACCGCGCCGGCACCGACTGCGGCTGGCCGCCATCCACGATCACCTGCGCGTCGCGTGGCTCGGCGGTCACGGTGAGCGCGGCCGTGGTGACACCCGATCCGGCAGACGGCGCCGCCGGCGGCGCCTCGCTCCCGGGAGCGCCGACCGGCGAACCCGGCACCGGCGGGCCCGAAGGCGTCGCGGGTGGCGTGCTCTTGTGTGGCGAGAACAGGAAGATGGCGCCGGCGACGACCACCAGCAGCGCCACCACTCCCGGAATGAGGAGCGGCGGGGTCTTCGCCGCCGGCTTCGCCGGTGCAGGCGGCTTCCTCCGCGGCGCCGCGGCGGCGGGCACTGGCTCGCGGGGCGCGGGAGGCGGAGGCGCGGATGGTGGCCCCGCGGGCGGCGGCGGAGCTGCGGGCGGCGGGGGCGCGCTCGGGGGCGCCACCGCCGATGAGCGCGACGGGTCGAGCACCATGGTCTGCTCGGGCGGAGCTTCGGGGAACACCGGTGGCACAGTCGAGCCGGGGGCGCGAGAAGCGGTCCCCGGCGGGCGCGAGACCGAGGGAGCGGGCGGAAGCGTCGGCGCGTCGGGCGCGATCGACGGGGTCCGTGAAGTCGGCGGCGGCGTGATCGGCCGCGATTCCGGAGTCCACAGCATGGTGTGCTCGAGCTCGTCGGCCGGCGCGGCGCCTCCGAGCGGGCCCGGCACGTCGTGCTTGCGGACGTATTCCGCGGCTTCCTTGTGATCAGGATCGAGGTAGAGCACGCAGCGCCATTCGCGCAGCAGCGCGGTCGCGTCATTGCGGGCTTCGGCCTCGTGAACGCGCTCGAGATGGCGCGTCAGCCGGCGCGCGCGCAACACCGAGCCGACCGCCGCAGGATCGGCGGCGAAGTCGGCGAGCAGTTCGCGCTCGTGCGGAATGCCAAGCTCCTGGATCGCGGCATCGAAGGCGTGTCGCACCTCGGCCACGCTCTGCACGCGTTGCTCGACGTTCTTCTCGAGCATGCGGCGAATCATGGCTTCGACGATCGGCGGCACCAGCGGATCGAGCGCGTCGAGCGGGCGCGGCTCGGCGTACATGATCGCGCGCGCCACCGAGGAACTGTCGCCCTGAAACGGCCGCAGGCCTCCGAGCAGCTCGTAGCAGACGATGCCGAACGAAAAGATGTCGGTGGTGGGGCGCTCGAGCTTCTCGCCGCGCGCCTGCTCGGGCGACATGTAGGCCGGAGTGCCGAGCATCGCGCCGTACATGGTGATGCCGCTGCGGTCCTCGACGCGGCGCGCCAGGCCAAAGTCCATGAGCTTGATCACGCCGTCGGGCGTGAACATCACGTTGGACGGCTTGATGTCGCGATGGATGATGTTGCGGCGGTGGGCGTGCTCGAGCCCGCGGCAGATGTCGCGCAGCATGAGCAGCGCGATCTCGAGCGGCGGCGCTCCGTGCGCGTCGATCCACTCGCGCAGGTTCTTCCCTTCGACGTACTCCATGGCGATGTAGAACTGATCGCCGTGGCGCCCGAAGTCGTAGACCTGGCAGACGTTCTCGTGGCGCATGGCCGCCGCGGACTTGGCCTCGAGCTGGAAGCGCGCCACCAGCGCGTCGTCCTCGGCCAGATGCGGGAAGAGGATCTTCAAGGCCACCGGCCGGTCGAGGTTCTTCTGCACGGCCAGGTAGACCCAGGCCATGCCGCCCTTGCCGATGCGGTCGCGCAGCTCGTACGCGCCGAAATCCTTTTCCATCAGGAATCGCGACTCCGCCGTGGAATGCTCGAAGACCGGCATGCCGCGGGATTCCAGGGCGGGGAGCCGGCCAGAAGGAAATGAGAATAGGGGGCGCGGAGCGAAGCCGGCAAGACGGCGGGGCCCTGGCCGGAGATTGGCGTGGATTCCGGGCGAAAAAAAGACCCCGCGCGAATCGGCTCGCGCGGGGCTCGAGGCTCGAAGCTCGTCAGTCGATCTTGACCAGTCGCCCGCTGCCGCTCAGCTCACCGGCGCGCCAGCGAGTGAGATAGACGCCGCTGCCGGCGAGGTTGCCGCTCGCGTCACGGCCGTCCCACACCAGCACGTGCTCCCCCGCAGCAAGTCCGCGGCGCTCGAGCGAACGCACGCGCCGGCCTTGCAGGTCGAAGATGTCCACGCTCACGTCGCCGGTGCGGGCCAGCGCGAAGTTGAGCCCGGTCGAGGCGCGGAAGGGATTCGGATATGCCCGCATGAACTCATCGGCGAGATTCGCCGAGGGCTGTGACGCGCTCCCGCCGATCGCTTCGATTCGATAGTCGTGGGCGTCCGCGAACGCCGGCAGCGTGAAGGAACCGCTCGGCGCCATTTCCTGCCGCGCACCGGTGGCACGATCGGTGAGCCAGAGCCGCGTCCCGGCCGGCAGACCCTGAGACTCGACGCGGAGATTCAACTCGCCCGGCGATTCGGCGCCAGACACGGTGAAATCCCAGCTCATGTGATCGGACTCCGGCTGGAACACCCGCGTGTAGTCGCCGGAGAATCGCCCCCAGTCGGTGCGCGTCTGGCGCAGCGTCAGCGGCTCGAAATCGGGTGGAGCGGGTGCAAGCGCTTCGCACAGGGAATTCCATTGACCGGCCGCGACCGCAGCCGCTCCCATCACCATGGGCTCGGAAGAGCGATCGCCCTGGCGGGCGGTGAGCGAGACCGCCCACTGCGCGACCGGAGCGTTCGACGAGAGCCCGACCGCGACCGGGGCGTTCGAGGACAGGTCGGCGCTCGAACCGCCCGCCTCCAGCCCCGGCGCCGGGACTCCATAGGTGCTCCCGCCGGCAAAGAAGATCATGTTGACCGCGGCGGTGCTGGTCTTGTGGACCCAGAAGCCTTGCCGGCCGTTGATGGTCGCCGCGTCTTCGTACGTCGAGGAGGTGTCGTTCCAGACCTTGATGGTGTGATCGGTGAGCGTGTTGCCGCCGTTCCCGACTGGGCCGGCGAAGGTCGCGTTGTCGGTCACCCACACGTGCGAGACGTCGATCGGATACTGGAACGGATTGCCCATCTGGTTCCAGCCCGGCGCGGCCGATGGGCCATTGGCCAGCGGATAGGCGCCGGCCGCTCCGAGGAAGGGAAGTTCGACCACGGGGAGCCCGACGTCGAGCAGGCTGTTGTTGTTCGCTCCCGCCGTGATCAGCCAGTAGCCGAGACCGTTGCTGATGGTGGTGATGCCGGTCGAACCGGGCTCCAGGTACTTGTTATTGGCGGTGTCGAAGTGTCCGAGTCGCCACACGGTGTTGTTGTAGGCTCCGAGCCCGGGCAGCACTGAGGTGGGCGCGTTGTTGGTGCGCTTGAGCGGAAACGCCACCAGCGCGAATTTCCCGGCCTTGGTCGAATAGCGCACGGTGTCCATGTGCGAGAAGCCGATCGCGCGAACGAATCCCGAAAAGAGATCGTTCGCGGGCGACGTGGTGCGACCCGCGGGATTCGAGGGCTGCGTGCCGAACAACCGGTAACTGGTCGAGGTGCCGAGGCCGCCGCTTCCGACGTCACCCGTCAGCTTGAAATTGGTGCTTGTCACCTGAGCGAGCGACGACGCATGCCAAGCCGTCGCGAGCAGCAGCAGAGCGGCGCTCACCGCCATCCTGGATCTCATGCGGACCCCCGATTCCCGTCGTGGGCTCGTGGCGAATTCATCGTGATCATGCCCGGCTCACCGCGTCGGGTCGGCCGGCTGGCGGGCCGCGGCCGGAACGGTCGGGACAGGCGCGACCGAGCCCATTGCCGTGGGAATGAAGAACGCTGTCATCGTCGGCTGCCACAGATAGGCACCGGCCACCGTCGCCGACCCGTTCAGATAGAAGGTGTAGGTGCCGGGCCCTTTCGAGTAGACGCGATGTCGCTCGTACTGGAAGAATTGAGCCCCGTTCGGATTCGAGACGTCGCCATAGTCATTGCTGTCGAAGCTCCCGCCGGCCGCCTCGCTGATCCACATCGCGGTGCTGAATCCAGCGGGCGCGTAGATCTGCCCTCCGGCAATGACCATGATATAGCCGGCGGTCGGAACCGTGATCGTGGCGCCGACCAGGGCGACTGCCGCGCCGGTGGTCGGGAAATTCGTGAAGCTGGTGCTGTGATTCGAGGCGAGCCCAGGTGAGTCTTTCGCCGTCATCGCATAGGGCACGACGCCGAAGTGAATCTTGGGCGCCATTTCGGGATCGGTGCCAACCTGGATTCCGAGATACAGATCGTAGGTCGAGAAGTTGATGGTCGCGAATGTGCCCGTGACCGCAGTGCCGGTTCCGATCTCGACCGAGAACAGACCATTCGTCACCGTGACGTTCTGGGTCTCCTGATAGATGACCGTGTTCCCGGAGTTGTAGAGCGTGAGCGTGAGGGTCTTCGCTCCATTCACCGGCGCGCCGCCGGCGTCCGTGAGGCGGCCCTGGTAGGGAATGCCGGTCGGCGCCACGATCACTCCAGCGAACGACACGCCGAGCGAGATCAGCAACATCACTGCTATCAGAAGCACTCCACGGACGAGCTTGTTCATCGGTTCCTCCCGATGGGGGTGGGCGAGTTCAGAAAATCCTGATTCGGGCACGGTCCGGAGCGACGAGCGCGTCACGGGCCGGGCGGTGTGGGGAACGTGGGGAGCGGGCTGGCCGGGGCCGGCGTGCTGCCACCGCCTCCCCCACCACCGCCCGCCGCGGCGGCGATGCCACCGATCAGCACCGCGCCCCCGAGCACGTACCAGAGCGTCTTGGAAGACTTCTTCTTTTCCTTGGTCTCGGTGGCCGCCCCGGGCACTACGGTCGAGGCCGGCGTCGGCGTCGCCTTGGGAGGCGCAGGCGCAGTGGTGGGCGGAGCGGGCGTCGGCGGCGTTGCCACCTTGCTGGTGTCGGCCGGCGCCGGCGTTCCGCTTCCCTCGGCCTGGAATTCCTTGAGCGCCTGATCGAACACCGCGGTCTCGTCGGGCGGCACGCGGATCGGGTCCGGGCGCCACGACGGATTGCTCCGCAGGATCGCCTTGAACATCTCCTTGCCCTGGACCGGATAGCCCTTCTTCACGTAGGAGCGCGCCAGCAGCTCGCGCGCGCGCTGGAGGTCTTCTCCGGTGAGAGCGCCGCGATCCACCAGGTCCTTGAGCAGGCTGATGGCTTCATCGAAACGGCTCTGCTCGTAGTACTCCTGGCCGCGCTGAACGTTGCTGGAACCGCTCGAACTCTGCGCGAACGCGAGCGCCGGAGCGAGGCAGTTCGCGAGTTGTGTCGCGAGGATCACGGCGGAGATCGTGACCCGGACACGTGCTGCCGACAGCTGCATGAGCCTCCTCCTTGAGGTTGAGCGCGTCGAGAGCCGGGGGGCGTCCGGCCAAAGGCCGACTGCGACAGAGAGTTAGTAGCCGAAACGGGCGTCCGCGCCAAGGGGGAAATGAAGGCACGCGCGGCCGAAGCGCCTCCCGCGGCGAGGTTTGACATCCTCGCGCGCCCCGGTCGGCGGTTCTCGGGGTCCGCACCCTCGAACCATGGCCGACGCGGGGCTACGCGAGCGAAGCGGGGGTCAGGCGCAGTTTTCGGCGCCGAGCCGGCGGGCGCCGGCGAAGGCGAGCACGCGCTCCACCGCGACGTCCCACGCGTAGTAGTGCGAGGCGCGGCGCCGCGCCGACTCGGCGAGGTGCTGGCGCAGCGTGGATTGGGTGGCGAGTCGCTCGAA
Source organism: Candidatus Sulfotelmatobacter sp. (assembly GCA_035498555.1). Classification (NCBI taxonomy): domain Bacteria; kingdom Pseudomonadati; phylum Acidobacteriota; class Terriglobia; order Terriglobales; family Candidatus Korobacteraceae; genus Candidatus Sulfotelmatobacter; species Candidatus Sulfotelmatobacter sp. Next base: position 34,263 of record DATKAB010000173.1, on the reverse strand, counting down.
GGCACGCGCCATCGCCGATGGATCGCCCGCCGGCACCAGCATGCCACTCGCCCCCTCGGCCAGCACTCGCCGGGTGGAGCCGGTCTCGGTGGCCACGATCGGACGGCCCGAGGCCATGGCCTCGACCAGCCGGATCGGCGAGAAGTCGGCGCCCGAGCGCGCGTAGGGCATGGCGACCACGTCGCAGCACTCGAGCAGCGCACGCATCTCGCGATCTCGGACATTGCCCGGGAACACGGTGGGGATCCGGTGCTGATGGGTGAGCGCGAGCAGGGCGGTGCGCTGGGGCCCGTCGCCGATCAGCAGGAGGCGGGCGGAGAAGCGCGACTGGAACATCGCCACCGCGTGGACGAGCGTTTCGAGATCGTGCCAGGGCTTGAACGAGCCGGCGAAGCCGATCACGAACTCGCCGTGCTGCGCGGCGGCGACGGTGTGCGCCCAGCTGAGGTCGGCTTCGGTCGGGGCTTCGAACAATTGCGGATCGGCGACGTTCGGAATCACCGTGATCGGAAAATTGTCGGGAGCGAGCCCGCGCACCCAGCCCGCCAGTTCTTCGGACGCCACCACCGCGCCGCGACTCGCGGCGAAGCCGCGGCGCAGGCTCTGGCCGGGTTCCTCGAGCCGGGCGAGAGGGCTCGACACGACTTCCTCGTCACCTGGAAGGGCCGCGACTTTGTAGACGTGCGCGACGCCGGCGGCGGCGGCGGATTCGGCGCCATGCGGCGACTGCGGAGCGAGGCGCTCGATCACCAGATCCGGACGGCTCGTGGCCATCAGGCGATCCATGGTGGATCGCCCGCCGCGCGAGTCGAGCGAGTGAAGCGAAATCCCGCGCGACTGGAGCTTGGCCAGCTCGCTGCGGTCGCCGAGCGCCGCCACCGCGCAGTCCACCAGATGCCCCGCCCGCAGCAACGCCGCAGCCACGGCGCGCATGTGTGCCGAGCCGCCACGAGTGCCGCCCAAGGGCACCGAGGGATCCGCGCAGAGAACCAGAACGCGCATCGAACCGCTTTCCGTCGAGAGTTCCCGGATCGCCGCGGGTCGGCGACCCCGATTCACGATCAGAGGTGGGGCCGGCCGCCGGCCTGATACCTGGTGCCAGGATTCCCCCGCGGGGAGACACCCGCCGAGGCTCGGGGCTAGACTTGTGTCGCCCATGCGATTCGGCCTCCGCCCCGCACTCGACCCCGAGCTCGACGCCCGCCTGGTCGCACGCTGCGTTCAGGGCGATCAGCGGGCGTGGTCCGCACTGGTGCGGCGCTACGAGCGCCTGGTCTACGCGGTAGCGCGCGGCTACCGGCTCTCCGACGAGGATCTCGCCGACGTCTTCCAGGAGGTGTTCGCGGCGCTGGTCCGGGGCCTGCCGCGCATGCGGGACGCCCGCGCCCTGTGCCGCTGGCTCTCGAGCACCACCGATCGCATCGCGCTGGCCACGGCACTCAGGCGCCGGCGCGAGCGGGCGCGCGAAGACACGTTACCCGAGGAGCGGCCTGAGCTCGCCGACCCGCGCGAGCCGGCCCCGGTGGAGCTCGAGACCCTCGAGGAGCAGACCCTGGTCCGACTGGCGCTCGCCGCGCTCGCGGCGCGCTGTCGATCGCTGCTGGAAGCGCTCTATTACCGAGAGCCGGCGCCCGACTACGCCGAAATCTCGCGCGACCTCGGGATGCCGGTGGGCTCGATCGGCCCCACCCGCGCGCGATGCATCGAGAAGCTGGAGCGCGCGTTCGCCGCGCTGCGAGAGCCGGGCCCGAGTATCACCGCCGCACCCCGGCACACCTCTCCGGGAGAGAGACCTCCCCGACTCCGGCCGCGCCCGCGGCCGGGCGGGACTCGCAGCCTACCCCGACGAAGGAGGGGCCGCATTCATGCCGAGTGACCGGCGGCGTCCCAGCCATCTTTCGACCGAGCGGCTCGTCGATCTGCTCGAGGATCGCCTCGGCGCGAGTGCGCGCAGGGCAGCCGAGGAACATCTCGGCATGCCCTGTCCGAGCTGTCGCGAGCGCCTGCGAACCCTGGGCGCTCTGCTGGAGCGCATGCGCGGGGACCAGCTCGAAGCGGTCCCCGAAGCATTTCATCGCCGGGCGATCGAGGTCTTCGCCACGCGGCCCGCCCCCGTGGCCTCGACGTCCGGGCCCGCGGCGTGGCTCACGCTGGCCTTCGACTCACTGCGCGACCCGCTGCCCGCCGCGACGCGGCGCGCGGTCGGCGAGGCGCGAAGACTGCGGTTCGTTCACGGCGCCGCCGCGATCGAGATCGAGTGCGAGCCCGAATCCGCCGATCAGTGCTCGCTGCGCGGGAAACTCGAGGTTCCCGAGGAGCAGCTCCATCGGATCGAGCTGAGGGTGGCGGGCGAACGCTTCGACTCGTGGGCGGACGCCGACGGCGCGTTTCATTTCGAAGGCGTCCCCCGCGGCCGCATCGAACTGTCGGCCATGGGCCCCTCCGGCGAACTGCGGGCGCCGCCGTTCGAATGTTGAGCTCGAGACGAGACTCTCGTCCATGATCGCCAGCTCCTCCGCTCCGACTCCCGCCGCCCGCCTCATTCGCCGCGTCGAATCGGTGCGCCGCGAGCGCCCGGAGCGGGCGCTCCGCCTGCTCGAGCGCGAGTTCGCGCGCGCGGGAGCCGCCGCGTCCCCCGAAGAGCGCGGCGAGCTGTGGCGGCTGCGCGGGCACGTGCTGCGCGGGCTGCGCCGCGCGCGCGAGGCGGCGTCGGCCTACGCGCGCGCCGAGCGCTGCTACGCGCGCGCCGGCAATCGCCGCGAGCGCGGCCGCTGCGCGATCGGCTGGGTGGATGCGCTGCTGTACCTCGGCCGCTATCGCGAGGCCCTGCGCGTCGCGCGCATCGGGCGCCGTCATCTCTCCGCCGCACGCGATCGCGTCTCTCTGGGGCGTCTCCTCAACAACGAAGCCAATGTGCTCCACCGTCTCGATCTCCCCGAGCGCGCGCTGGCGCGTTATCGCGAGGCGCGCACGGCCCTGCATCGGCTCGGCGACCGCTACGAGTGGTCGCAGATGGGGGTCAACGAGGGCAACTGCCTGTCCCTGCTCGGCGACTGCGCGGCGGCCCGCCGCCACTACGAGACCGCCCGGAACGCCGCCGAGCAGAACGATCGGCCGCTCGATCAGCTGCGCGCCGAGTACAACCTCGCCTACCTCGAGTTCCTGGAGCATCGTCACGAGGCGGCGCTCGATTCCCTCGCCCGGATCGGCGAGCGGTCTCGATCTCGCGGCTATCCGTCGATCGCGGCGCTGGCGAAGCTCGATCGCGCCGAGATCCTGCTGCGCATGGGCGCCCACGGCGAAGCGCTCGAGGAAGCGCGCGCCGCGGTCTTGGCCTGCGAGGCGATCGGACTGCGCTACGAGCGCGCCAAGGCCGCCACCTTCGCGGCGCTGGCCGGATTCCGCCTCGGGCATCGCCATGCGGCCGCGGAATGGCTGGACGACTCGCTGCGCTCCTTCCACGACGAGGGCAACGCGGTGTGGACCGGAGAGGCGCTGGTCGGGCTCGCGACGCTGTGGTGGCGCGAGCGCCAGCCGCTGGCCGCGTCGGCGCTGCTGCAGGCCGCGGCGCTCCATTTCTCGGCGGCGCGCGACCGCGAACGTGAATCGTGCGCGCTGGCGCTGGTGGTGCGCGCGCGGCTCGCCGCCGGCGACCGGCGTGGAGCGGGCCGCGCGCTCGCCCGGCTCAAGCGGCAGCGTGTTCCTGGCGTCTCCCCGCGCCGTCAGCACCTGGCGCTGGCGGCCGAGGCGGCATGGGCGCGCTCGCGCGGCGATCTCCGCCGCGCACGGCGCGCGCTGGAGCGTGCCGCCGCGACCGCGGAGCAGCTGGCGTCGCGCATCCTCGACGAGCAATGGCGGGCCTCGTTCTGGGGCGAGTGGGGCTGGCCGCATCGCGCGCTGGCGGCGCTCGAGCTCGAGCAGGGACGATTCGCTCCGGCGCTGGAAGCGCTCGAGCGCGGGCGAGGCCGCGCGGCGCTCGGTCCCGCCGTGCACATGCGCCGCGCATCGCAGCTCGCGCGCCGCGTCCGATCGTGGGCGGCCTCGCGCTACGCGCGGGACCGCGAGCGCGGAGCCCGTGCGACGCTGCCGCCGGCGGCGAACGGGCGCGCACCCTCGGAAGCCGTCCCGCTGCGGCGCGCCCTGTCGCGCCGGCCATCCGAGCGCATCACGGCGGCCAGCATCCGAGCGGGAATCCCGCCGCGCGCGGCGCTCCTCGACTTCCTGCTCGCCGACGACCGGCTCGGGGTGATCACGGTGTCCGGCGATCGCGTGGCCGGGCGCTCGGCGATCGCGCTCGAATCGAAGCTGAGCCAGCTCGCACATCGCGTGCTGTTCGCGCTGCGCAGCGCGGCCTATCGGGCGCCGGGAGCGCGGCGAGAGGATCCCGTGCTCGACGCCGATCTGGAGCGCCTCGCGGCGCTGGCACTCTGGCCCGCGCTCGAGACGCTCGGCGAGCTGCCCGAGGCGCTGGCGATCGTCCCCGCCGGACCGCTGACGCGGGTTCCCTGGGCGGCGTTGCCGCTCCCGGACGGCCGGCGGCTCTGCGAAGCGGCCAGGCTCGCGCTGGTTCCGGGCCTGCGGCTCGGGCTCGCCTCCCGGCCGGAGACGCCGCAAACAGGTGCGCCCCTGGTAGTCGCGGCGGATGCCGGCGAGCTCGAGCACGTGGCCAGAGAAAGCGAAAGGATCCGCGAACTCTTTCCCGGGGCCGAGCTGCTGGAAGGTCGCGAGGCGACCATCGCTCGCGTGCTGGAACGGATGCCGAGCGCCCCGTGGATCCACTTCGCCGGCCACGGCGTCTACCGCGCCGACGCGCCCCACTGGTCGGGGATCCAGCTCGCCGATGGCTGGCTGCCGGCCGAGTCCCTCGCGCATGTCCGTCTCGCCGCTCACCGCGTCGTGCTGGCCGCCTGTCAGACCGGGCGGGCGCTGGTTCAGCCGGGCGAGGAGTGGTTTGGGCTCGCCCGCACCCTGCTGCTGGGGGGCGTTCGAGCGGTGGTGGCCGCGCAATGGGACGTGGGGGACCAGGCTTCGCTCCGGCTCATGAGCGGCCTCTACTCGCGGCTTGCCGAAAATCTCCCCCCGGCCCGGGCGCTGGCCGCCATCCAGGCCGAGGCCGGCCGGGAGGGGCTGCATCCGTTGGACTGGGCCGGCTACGTCTGCCTCGGGGGACCCGAGGTACTGGGGGATTGACCGAAGTTCCCCCTACGGAATCCGGATCGGAGCTCGCTTTGCATGCATCTGAAATGCATCTTTGGCGGTAGGATTGCTGCCTCGGAGAGAATCCAGTCCATGACGCCGCGCCCCCCGCTCGCCCCCGTCCGCACCGGCCTGATCGCCGCGCTGATCCTCGCGGCGCTTTCGATCGTCTCCTGTAGCCGCTCCTTGCCGACGGCGCCGCGTTCCCAAGCCGGCTCGGGCCCCAACACCGGCACCTCGTCGACCTATCCCAACACCACCGAGGAATATCTCGACGACGTGGCGGTGATGGCGGTCGCCGGCGCCGACATTCACGAGATCGCCGCCGACTACGGCGCCACGATCGCGCCCGGTTCGAATTACACCTGCGTGCGGATGCAGCCGCGCTCCGGGCAGTCTCCCGACGAGCTGGCGGCGTTGCTGTCGGCCGATCCGCGAGTGATCGTCGCCGAGCGGAACGCCGTGATCGAAACCGCCGAGACGCGCCAGGAGAGCTACGCCTCGGACGATGGCTATGGTTCGTACGAGACCAGCGTCGAGCAGCCCGCTGCGGTCGCGGTGGGCCTCGCGGGCGCGCACCGCGTGAGCGCCGGGCAGGGCGTGCTGGTCGCGGTGGTCGACACCGGAGTGGATCCCACGCACCCGCTGCTCCAGCCGCGTCTGTCCGCGGGCTGGGACTTCGTGGACTACGACAACAATCCCACCGATCAGCGCAACGGACTGGACGACGATGGCGACGGCGCGGTGGACGAAGCTTACGGCCACGGCACTCACGTCGCCGGACTGGTCATCCTCACCGCGCCCAGCGCGCGGATCATGCCGGTGCGCGTGCTCAACTCCGACGGGCGCGGCGACATCGCCGCAGTCACCGCCGGCATCCGCTGGGCCGTGGATCACGGCGCGCGCGTCATCAACCTGAGCCTCGGCATGCTCCAGCCGAGCGCGTGCATCGAACACCTGCTCGAGCAGGCCGACGAGGCGGGAATCGTGGTGGTGGCATCGGCCGGAAATTCGGGCGGCGAAAATCCCCACGAGTACCCGGCTTCGAGCGCGCACGCGCTGGCGATCGCGGCCAGCGACGCCTCCTCGCAGCCGGCGCCCTTCACCTCGATCGCGAATTACGTGGCGCTGTCGGCACCCGGCGTCGGCGTGCGCAGCGCCTATCCAGGCAACGCCTGGCGGGTGTGGAGCGGCACCTCGATGTCGGCGCCGTTCGTCTCGGGGGCGGCGGCGCTGCTGCTCGAGAAGCACCCGGGCTGGCGTCGCGCGGATTTGCTGGCTCGGCTGGCGGGATCGGCGCACGCGCTGGTCGGGGTCAGCTGCGAGCAGCAGGGCAAGCTCGGCGCGGGGATGCTCGACGTGGCGGCCGCGCTCGCTCCGGATTTCTCGGGCGCGCATCTCACCGGTCCTGGAACGGGGATCGGCGACGATCCGGTGCTCAAGCGTCCCTGAGCCGCCGAGTTCGACTACTTCTTCTTCAGCGTGAAGCTCACGCTCACCGGCGGACCCGCCTTGAGCGTCACGCTCTTCGATCCTTCGGCCGCCACGAAGCCATCCCGCACCACCGTAATGGTGCGCGTTCCGGACGCGAGCTGCAGCTCGCACGGGGTGAACTTCCCGGTCTTCTGACCGTCCACCACCACCTCACCCCACGGATCCGAGGTGACGCGCACCGTGACCTGCGACGACGCCAGGAAGTCGAATGACAGAGTGAGGGTCTTGCCCGGCTCGATGCGGATGTTCTTCCACTCCTTGGGATCGAAAGCCGGGTGCACGGCGCGCACCGTGTACACGCCGGGCTTCAGCTGCTGGCGGGTCGAGGCGACGTTGGCCGCCACCTGCTGGTCGTCGATGAAGTAGGTGGCGAACGGCGTGACCTTGATCTCGAGCGTGCCGGGTAGATTGGGATTGGGATCGAGCTTGAAGCTGATGTGCCCGACTCCGGCCACCGGCACGTCCACGCTCTGCGCCTGGGTCAGGTAGCCATCCTTCTCGACCTTGACCGAGGCCGTTCCCGCCGGAATGTCGGCGAGCGTGGCGTTGCTCCGCTTCGACTGAAGCTTTCCGTTGATGCTGATCCGCGCCTGCGGCGGATCGGTGGTCACCTCGAGTGAGCCGGTGGCCGCCGCGGCACTGGGCGTCGCCGGCGTGGAAACGACGGCCGGCGGCGGCGCGGGCGTCACGGGCGCGGATTCGCTCGCGTGGCCGCCGGGCGGTGGCGCGGCCGGAGTGGTCGGAGTGGCCGGAGCGTTGTTCGCCGCGGTCTTCTCGCCGCCGCCGCGCACGATCACGAACACCACGACCGCGATCAGGACCAGCAGCACCCCGACCGCGCCGATCAGCAGATTGCGCGTCGCCGCCGCCTTGTCGGCCTGCGGCCTGGGCGCGGGACGCGCGGGTGAGGGCCGAGCGGGCGAAGGTCGCGCTCCGGGCGGCTTCTCGGGCGGCGCCGCGCCGCGCCCGCTGGTCGAAGCCGGAATGGCCTCGGGCGGCATCACCATGGTGACGCCGGGATCCGCCACCGGCGGACCCTCCGGCTGGGTCTGGAGCGTGCGGCGCTCGGCCTCCAGCTTCTTCAGCTTGTCGCGGGCCTGCCGATTCTCGGGGTCGAGGTAGACGACGCGGCGGTACTCCATGATCGCGTCGTCGATCTTGCCGCGGCCCATGTTTTCGAAGTACAGGCCCTGATCCATGTGCCGGGAGAGCCGCTTCTTCTTGAGCGTTTCGGCGACGCGCTCGGGCTCCTGCGCGTACTCGCGCAGCAGATCGCGGCCACGGTGCATGCCGAGCTGATCGATCACGGTTTCCAGTTCGCCGCGCACCTGGGAGATCTTCGGATAGCGCTTGGAGACGTCCTTCTGCAGCATGCGGTGGATGATCGCGACCACCTCCGGCGGCACCAGCGGATTGACCTCTTCGAGCCGCGGCGGCTCGACGGTCAGCACCGCGCGCAACACCGTCGAATAGGAATCCCCGCTGAACGGTCGCTGGGCACCGAGCAGCTCGTAGCCGACCACGCCGGCCGAAAAGATGTCGCTGCGCTCGTCCACGGCTTCGCCGGTGGCCTGCTCGGGCGACATGTAGGCGGGTGTACCCAGAACCGAACCCACCACCGTCACGGCGGTCGAGTCCTCGCCGCGGCGTGCCAGACCGAAGTCCATGATCTTCAGCGTGCCGTCGGGGGTCAGCATGATGTTGGCGGGCTTGATGTCCCGATGCACGATGCGGTGCTGATGCGCGTGCTCGAGCCCGGCGCACAGATCGCGCAGCAGCAGCAGCGCCATCTCGATCGGCGGTGGACCGTGGGCCTCCATCCACTTCTTGAGGTCCATCCCGTCCACGAACTCCATGGCGATGTACGAGACGTCCTCGTAACGCCCGCAGTCGATCACCTGCACGATGTTCTCGTGGCGCAGCATGGCCGCGGCGCGCGCTTCGCGCTCGAAACGCTGCACCAGCTTCTCGTCCTCGGCGAGGTGCGGGTAGAGCACCTTGAGCACCACGCGGCGGTCGAGCGACTTCTGGACGCCGCGGTAGACCGAGGCCATGCCGCCGCTGCCGATCTTCTCGTGCAGCTCGAACGCGCCGAAATCCTTCTTCATAGCCATGCGGATTCTCCCGCCGGCGCGCGGCCCGCGTCGTTCCAGCCCAGGGTCGTGGACTGCTTGTTGAGCTGCATCAGCACCAGCGCCGCCGCTCCGATCGCGAGCAGCAGTACCACCAGCGCGATCACCAGCCACATCATGGTGCGGCGGCGGGAGGGCAACGCTTCCTCTTCGAGGTCGCGCGGGCGGGGCGCACGCGACGCGACTGCTTCGCCGTCGTCATCGTCCTCGCGGCTGCGGCGCGCGGGCGTGATGATCCGCGTATGTTCAACGTCGTCGCGATGATGGTCGGTCTCGGCAGACGAGGCGCGCCCCGAGGTCTCCACCTCGACTTGCGCTTCTTGCGGCACGGAGTCGGGACGCGCGCGCGCCAGGATGATGGTGATGTTGTCGTGCCCGCCGCGGGCGTTGGCCAGGGCGATCGCGCGCAGGCAGCCGTCCTCCAGACGGTTCGAGCTCATCACGTCGAGCAGCTCGTCCTCGGTGACCAGCCCGTGGAGCCCGTCGCTGCACATCAGCAGCGTGTCGCCGTCGCGCAGCAGTCCGTCGAAGCGTTGCGCGTCGATTTCCACATGGGCGCCCACCCCCACGCTGCGCGTCACGACGTTGCGGCGCGGATCGGATCGCGCCTGATCGGCGGTGAGCTGACCATCGCGCACCAGCTGCGCCACCAGCGAGTGATCCTGGCTGAGCTGCCGCAGGCGGCCGTTCTGGGCCAGGTAGGCGCGGCTGTCGCCGACGTGCGCGAGGTAGGTGTCGGCGCCCTTCACCACCAGCGCCGTGCACGTGGTTCCCATGCCGCTCATGCTCGGGTGCGCGACGCTCTCGGCGTGCACCACGTGATTGGCCGCCTCGACGGCGCGATAGAGATCGTCGAGCGGGCTCGCCCCTCCACCCTCGCGGTAGACCTGAATGACGGTCTGCACCGCCAGGCGGCTCGCGACCTCGCCGGCCTGCGAGCCCCCCATGCCGTCCGCCACCACCAGCAGCAACCCTCGCTGGGCTCGCTCGGTGTCGGACTCGGGAACCCAGCACCCATGCGAATCCTCGTTCTGGGTGCGTTTCATGCCGAGATCGGTGGCCGCGCGGATTTCGAGCGTCATGGCCGCTCCGCCGGATACGAGCTGCGGTTCATCCGCGCACCTCGAGCTCGACCGCGCCGCCCAGGCTGACGCGATCCCCTCGCGACAATCGGCGGCGCGAGACGCGATCTCCGTTCACGAACGTGCCATTCTCCGAATTGAGGTCCACCAGTTCCACGCCGGATCCGCGTCTCTCGAACACCGCGTGATTCCGCGATACGCGGCCGGCGGGAAAGGTGAGATCGTTTCCCACCGCGGCCCCCAGCGTCACCGGCGTGGCGTAGAGCTCGTACGAACATCCCTTTTCCTCGCCGTTCAGCACCACCAGCCGGATCAGCGGGCGGCGCCAGACCAGCGGCGCGGCACTCAAGGCGAGCAGAATTACCACACCCAGTATCACCAGCGGCAGGGGCCCCTGCCACCAGGCCCTCGCCAGGACCTCCGAGGTGACGACGTCGGCACTGAACCGGCGCTGCTCCCCTCCCACCGACACCGCCATCTCCAGCACGTGGCGCTCGGCCTTGCCGTCCCAGCGCGGATCGCGGAAGCCGATCACATACGCGCCGCGCAGGCGCTGGACGGCTCGCTGAGCCGCCTCGATCACCTTGTCCAACCCATCGAGCTTGTCGAAGCTGCCGCCCGAGCGCTGCGCCAGCGCCGCGAGCCGCTCGGATTCGGTCGCGCCGCCCGAGTCCAGCAGCAGCACCAGCACCGGGACGTGCTGCTCGTAGGCGCCCGAGATCGCGAGCACCTCGGGCACGGCGTGGCGGCTGCCGCTCTCGACGCCCCGGGTGACCAGCAGCACCGCTCCCGCCCGGCCGCGCGGCAGGCGCGCCAGCGCCCGCACCTCGCGGAACAGGTCGTCGTAGAGCGTGGTCGGACCGGCCGCGTTCTCGGACTGGAGCCGGTCCGCGAGGTCTCCGGCCTTCGCGAGCGGCGAGGAGGCGCCGCGGCCGTTCGAGCCGACGGTGGCGACGCGGATGCGATCGTTCGGCCCGGCGCGGCCGGCGAGGATCTCGAGCATGCCGCGCACGCCGCCGCCCAGATCGCGAACCAGCCCGGGGTCCATCAGCACGGTGAGCCGGAGCTCGGGGTCGCGGACTGCGACCGGAATGGCGGTGAGCTCGTCGGGCGTTCGGCCGTCCCAGGTCGGAGCGAAGGCCGAGGCGTCGAGCCCCGCCACCGGGATGCCGTCGGGGTCGAGCACCGAGATCCAGCTCTGGACCCGGCCGCCGCCCGACACGCGCACGCGGTCCACCGACACGTAGCCAAGCCGCGACTGTGCGGCCGCCGGTGCAGCGCCGACCAGCAGCAATGCCGCGAGGAACGGCACCGGGCTCGCGAGCCGCCTCACCACGCCGCGGGTCTCTTGAAGCCGAAGCGCTCGGGGTTCTCGGCGATGATCATGTTGGCGAAGATCTTGGCCACGTACTCGCTGGTCTCGCGCGGGATCAGTCCGTTCTCCACCAGGTACCAGTACTTCTTCGAGGCTTCCATCATCGGATCGCGGATCTTCATCATCGCGTTGCGCACCGCGCCCGGCCCCTGATTGTACGAGGCCAGAGCGCACATGAACTGCTCGCGCCCGAACACGCGGAGCAGGTTGGCGATCATGCGGGTAGCGGCCTGCGTCGAGCGGTCGACGTCGACGCGCTCATCCACCAGGTTGTCGACGCGCAAACCCAGCTCGCGCGCGGTGGCGGGCATCAGCTGCCACAGACCGCGCGCTCCTGCGGCGCTGCGCGCCTGCGGATCGAGCGCGCTCTCGTTCCACGCGACGAAGCAGAACACTTCCGGAAGCCGGGCGTCGGCCACCGCCGAACGGATCACGGGCTGAATGCGCGGCGCGCGGTCGAGGATCGGCTGGAACGAGCGCGGATTGCTGGAGAAGCGATCGACAAAAGTCCACACCTGGTCGGCGAAGCCGCTCGGGACGTCCTGGTCGAGTCCCAGCTCGATGGCGATGGCGCGCACCCGTCGGGTGACGTAATCGCGATTCGGAAGGTTCTCGAGCCCGGCCGGCGCCGCTTCGCTGAAGGCCTGCGCGAAATCGAACCCCTGATCGTCCGACGGCAGCTCGGGGGCGATGGTGCGGAACACGTCGGCGGGCTTGGTCAACGAAGCGCCGCGCGGCGCGAGATCGAGATACAGCAGCATGTTCGCGGCGTTCAACAGATATCCGCGCGCGAAGTCGACGTCGCCCTTGCGATAGGCGTCGATGCCGCGCTCGATATTCTGCATGGCCTGTCGCCGAAGCCTCGGCCGCGCTTCGGCCACGGTGGCGCGCTCGGTGAGCGCTTCGTTCAGCTTGAGGACGCCGAAGCTGATCGCGACCAGGGCGACGAGCGCGCCGACTCCGATCGCGATCCGATCCCAGGCGAAGGCGCGATGGTGGCGCACCTCGAAGGCCAGATCGCCGAAGCTCACCTCGTCGCCCTCGTTCAGCTCGGCACGCAACGCCGGCTCCTCGTTGACCCGCGTGCCGTTGCGGCTCTTGAGATCGGTGACGAACAGCCGGCTCCCTTCGCGATCGAGCCGCGCGTGCATGCGCGAAACGCTTTCGTCTTCGAGCGCGAGGTTGGCGCTGCCCTTGCGGCCCACCGTCACCACCCGCGCGCGAATCGGCAGCGCGCGGCGCCGGCCGCGCTCGGTGGAAACCAGCGCCCACTCCGATCGGAACAGCAGGCCGTCGCCGCCGCCTCGCTTCTCGCGGCTCGGCGCCGGGCGCTTCGACGCGCCGCGCTTCGGCTCGACCAGCTCGAGCTCGACCGAGGGGCCCAGTCGCACGCGATCCCCGGGGCGAAGTCCGCGGCGCTCGATCCGTTCCCCGTTGACGAACGTGCCGTTGCGGCTGTCCAGGTCCTCGATCGTGAGCTTCCCGGATTGGACGCGCAGCACGGCGTGCTCGCGCGAGACGCCGTCGCCGTCGATGGAGATGTCGCAATCGGGCGAGCGGCCAATCGTCATTTCGTTGCGAGTCAGCTCGACGTCCCAGGGAGCCGCCCCTTCGACGCGCACGCGGAACGTGGGCATCGAATCAGCTGGCGAGCTTCGTGAATCGGAACACCGATTCGCCGAGCCGCACCTCGTCACCGCTCTCGAGCGCCGTGCGTGTCACCTTCTCGCCGTTCACGAAGCAGCCGTTGGTGGAACCGGGATCGGTGAGCACGATCTCGTTCGGCTCGACCAGGATCACGGCGTGATCCTTGGAGACGAACCGATCGCCGGCGATCACGATCGCCTTGGAATCCGGCAGGTCGCGCGGCGCCTTGCCCAGCCGGTAAACGCCGGCCGCCAGCATGAACATGCGCCCCTTGAGCGGGCCGCCGACGCACTCGAGCTTGGCGCGAGAGCGCACTGAAAGTTCGCGCGAGAGCTCCGGCGCCGCGAGCGGTGGCGGCGGGGGCTGGGGTGGCTCGATTTCGGGCGAGGCCGAGAAGAACGCCGCCGGGGATTCGGCGGGCGGCGGCGGCGCGGGTGGCTCGATTTCGGGTGAGGCCGAGAAGAACGCTGCCGGGGATTCGGCGGGCGGCGGGGGCGGGAGAGACGCGGGCGCGGCCAATGAAGGCGGCACCGGCCGCGAGGGCGATGCCGGCGGCCCGGCCCACGACGGATGAGCCGGCGCGGTCGGTGCCGGCGGAGTCGCGGGCGCAGGCGGCGATGCCGGCGGCCCGGCCCACGACGGATGAGCGGGTGCGGGCGGTGCAGGCGGGGCCGCGGGCGCCGGCGGCGATGCCGACGGCCCGGCCCACGGCGGATGAGCGGGTGCGGGCGGCGGTTGGGGCGGCGGTGGCGGCGATGGCGGCGCGGATGCCGAGGCCGGCGGGCCGGCCCACGACGGATGAACCGGCGCGGGCGGCGGTTGGGGCGGAGGTGGCGGCGGCGGCGGCGCCGAGGGACTCATCTGCGCCGCCTGCCCGGGCCGCGAGCGCACCACGCTCGGAGTCACGATGCGCGTCGCGTCCACCGGCTCGACCTCGGGAGCAGCGATGATGGTCTGATCCACGACGTCACGCGCCTCGACCTGAAGTGGGCGCCGCCCGGTGCACCGCGGGCAACGCTTCCACGTGAGCTCCATCTCGTGGCCCTGCGCGCAACGCTTGATGATCTTCTTCCGAAACATCTCGCCCCGGGATTAGCGGACCGCCGCCTTCGCCTCCTGACGAATGATGTGGATCGCCAGGCCATCGGCGTCCTCGGCCGCTTCGCCGATCACCTCGCTCATCGTCGGGTGGGCATGGATCGCGTGCGCGAGGTCGCCCATGTTGAGGTCGGCCGCGATCGCGAGCGAACATTCGTGGATCAGCTCGCTGGCCTTGGCCCCGATGATGTGGGCGCCCAGCACCTGATCGGTATCGGCATCTCCGACCAGCTTCACGAATCCGGCGAGCTCGCCGTCGGCGATGTTGCGACCGTGAGCACGAAACGGGAATCGCCCGATCTTGAGACGCCGGCCCTCGGCCTTCGCCTCGCGCTCGGTGAGCCCCACGCTGGCGATCTCGGGGGTGGTGAAGGTGGCGGCCGGCACCGCCCGCCAGTTGGTCTGGGCGGGATGTCCGGCGATCAGCTCGACCGCGGCCTTGCCCTGCGCCGAGGCGAAGTGCGCGAGCTGCTTGATGTCGGTGACGTCGCCGATGGCGTAGAGGCCCCTGATCGAGGTCTCGAGGCGATCGTTCACGGCGATCTTGCCACGATCGCCGCGCGCCACGCCCAGCGCTTCGAGCCCGAGCCCCTCCGCGAACGGCCGGCGGCCGGTCGCCACCAGCACGGTGTCGGCCTCGACGGTTTTGCCGCCCGGGAGGGTGAGGATGGTCGAGCCATCCGGGCCAACCGAGACACCCTCGACTTTGCTGCCCAGGTGAAGCGTGATCTTCTGCTTCTTCATCTCGCGCTCGAGGGCCTGGGCGATCTCGTCGTCCTCGGCCGGCACCAGGCGCGGCAGCATCTCGATCAGCGTCACTTGCGTGCCGATCGCGGCGAAGAAGCTGGCGAACTCGCTGCCCACCACTCCCCCGCCGAGAATGGCGAGACGCCGGGGCTGCTTCGACAGATCGAGCGCCTGCTGGCTGGTGATGACGCGCTCGCCGTCGAGCTTGAAGCCCGGCGGCATCGTCGCCGCGGCACCGGTGGCGAGCACGACATGATCGGCGGTCAGGGCCGCGGAGCCGCCGTCGTTCAGCGCGATCTGAACGTGATTGGCGTCGGTGAGACGCGCCGTGCCCTTGTAGATCTCGACGTGGCGGCCGGACAGCAGCGTCTTCACGCCGCCGGTCATCTGCTTCACGACCTTGTTCTTCCGCTCGACCAGCCAGCCCCAGTTGATCTTCGGCTCGGCGACTTCGATGCCGAACTCGCGGGCGCGCCGGATCTGCTCGAACAGGTGCGCGCTCACCACCCAGGCCTTGGTGGGAATGCAGCCCCAGTTGAGGCAGGTGCCCCCCAGCTCATCCTTCTCGACGACCGCGGTCTTCAGGCCGAGCTGAGCGGCTCGAATGGCGCCGACGTAACCGCCGGGTCCCGTGCCGATGATGATCACCTGATAGTGGCGGGAGTCGGGCATGGATTCCGCGTTCATCCTGGAAGAGTGGCCAATGGCGCCGGACGGGTCCGGCGCGCACACGGCGCGAGAGAACAGCCACCGACTCTAGGAACCGACTGGGGGGCTGTCAATTCGGCGCGGAGCCGGTTCTAGCGGCCGTCCGGGAGCGGCGGAGCGCTGCGGCCCATGCGCTTCATCAGCGCGGCCATCCGGTCCTGCAGCGCCTGCTTCAGATTGTCGGGCGGGCCGCTCTGCAGCGAGCGATGATAGAACTGCAGCGCCTGCTCGTCTTCGCCGCGCGTCTCGGCCACGATGCCGAGATTGAACAGCGCCACCGGCTGGTGCGGATCCCGCTGCAGCGCGAGTCGGAACATCTGCTCGGCGAGATCGGGGCGGCTCAGGTTGTAGTAGCACACGCCCAGATCCACCATCGCGGTCGAGAGCGAGGAATCGCGCCGGATCGCCGCGCGGTAGTGGATCACCGCCTCGGACCAGTTGGCGGTGTCGTAGAGCAGATCCGCGAGCTGCCGGTGCGTGGCGACGCTGTTGGAGTCGCGGGCCAGCGCCTGGTACAGCGCGTTCGCCGCCTCCTGCTGGCGCGCGTTCGATCCTTCCACCGGCTGCTCGGCGCGCTTGCGGTTGGCGTCGATCGCGACCCACAGCACGATCAGCACGCAGATGGTGCCGAAGACCAGCCAGAGCTGCAGCGACTGCTGGGCATCGCGCGGGCGCGGCGGCCGCGAGCGGATGATGTGGCGCCGGACGTAGACCGGACGCTCGGGCGGCTTCACCGCTTCGTGGAGCGGGTGGCCGCAGTGGACGCAGGTCGCGCTGCCCGGGGGATTCTCCTGCCCGCAATCGGGGCAGCGAAGGCTTTCGGTCATGGGTGTGGGTGACTCCCTACGGGTTGGGCTGGCGAATATAGGAGGGTGCTCACACGCCAGCAACGCGCGCCGTTGATTGCTTCGGTCGCCGATGCTAGCGTGATGCCCTTCCATGCGCCCGCGTCGTCTGTTCTCCATGCTGGCGCTGCTCGCGGCAGCGCCTCTCCTGACTCCGATCGCACGCGCCGAGGACGCTCGCCTCGTCGTGCTCCACACCACCGATCTCCACGGCGCGCTCGACGCCTGGGACTATGGAACGGATCGCCCCGCGCCGCGCGGCCTGACGCGGCTCGCGACCCTGGTCCGGCGCGTGCGGGCCGAAGGCCGCCCCACGGTGCTGCTCGATGCCGGCGACGCAATTCAGGGCGGCGCCGCCACGGTGTTCGCGAACGGCGCGGATTCCCTGCCCGATCCGATGATGACGCTGATGAACGCCATCGGCTACGACGCGATGGCGGTCGGTAATCACGAATTCGACTTCGGAGTGGACCACCTGCGCCGCGCCCGGCGGACCGCCCGCTTTCCCTGGCTGGCTGCGAATGTGGTGAAGGACAACGGCGCCGAGGCGTTCGATGGATCGATGGTCCGCACCGTCGGCGGATTGAAGATCGGCGTGGTCGGATTGTGCACGCCGGCGGTGCCGAGCTTCACCGACTCGAGCCGCTGGGAGGGGTTGCGCTTCCTCGAGCCGATCGAGTCGGCGCGACGCCAGGTGGAGCGGCTGCGGGACATCGAGAATTGCGACGTGGTCATCCTGCTCGCCCACACCGGCCTCGAACGCGATCCGGTGACCCGCGCCGATCGCCCCGCCGACACGCCGGGCGAGAACTGGGGCTTCCGTCTGGCCGAGCAGGTGCGACGGGTGGATGCCATCGTGCTCGGCCACACTCACGTCGCGGTTCCCTCGGCTCGCGTGAGCGGGGTCCTGCTGACCCAGGCCGGCCACGGTGGCGAATCCCTCGGACGCATCGACCTCCGACTGACCCGGATCAACGAGCGTTCGCCCTGGGTGGTGACCGAGGTCACCTCGCGACTGATCGCGGTGAACGATTCGGTTCCCGACGACAGCACGGTAGCCGCGCTGGCCGCCCGCTATCACGAAATCGCGCGCGAGAAGCTGTCGGCGACGGTCGGCAACGCCGACGCCGAGCTGCGAGCGCCCGCCGGGCGGCTGGCCGAGAGCGCCCCGTGGGATCTCATCCAGCGCGCCCAGCTCGACGCGACCGGAGCCGACGTCTCGCTGGCGGCGCTCCCCGATCCATCGGCGGCGCTCGGCCCGGGCGCGGTGAGGGAGCGTGACCTCGAACGACTCTACCCGTACGAGAACACGCTGCTGGTGGTGCAGCTGAGCGGCGGCGAGCTGAAGCGCGTGCTCGAGAAGTCGGCGAGTCTGCTCTCGAGCTACGACTTCACGCACCAGCAATCCCGATTCGTCCCCGGCGCGCCGGCCTACAACTTCGACATGGCGAGCGGGGTGAGCTACGAGGTCGATCCATCGCGACCGGTCGGGGATCGGATCGTCAATCTCAGCTTCCGCGGCGCCCCGCTCGACACCGCGCAGCTCCTCAAGGTCGCGGTCAACAGCTACCGGGCGCTCGGCGGCGGCGGCTTCCCGGCCTTCCCTGAGGCGCCGCACCTCGCTCACGACCCGCGGCTGGTGCGCGACCTGATCGCCGACTACGTTCGCCGCCAGGGCGTGCCGGACCAGCCGCTGACCCCGGGCTGGTCGATTCGTCCGGCCTTCGCGGTGAGCCCCGAGCGCCCGCTGGTGGATCTGCTGGTGCGGCGGAAGGCGTTGACGTCCGACGAGGCGTTCGCGCTCGATCCGAACGCCCAGATGGGCCGCTCCGCGTTCGCGGGCTGGATGTCGCGCGTCATGGGGCCGAAGTTCGGCGCCGCGATCGGCGGATCGAAGTCGGGCTCGAAGGGCGGTGCGGCGAAGGAGCCGCCGCTCACGCAGACCGCCGCGCTCGATCTCGCCGAGAAAGCCGCACGCTCCGCCCACTACGCGTTGAGCCCGCGCTCGCCGGATCTCGCGTTCCGTCGCGGCCTGACCACGGGCACCTCGCTCACCGACGGCTCGACCGCGTCGCTCGAAACGTCTCAGGCGCTCGGGCTGCTCGCCAATCTCCGCTATCCCACCCTGCAAGTCCTCGAAACCACCGATTTCCACGGCGCGATTCTCCAGACCGCTCGCGAGCGGAACGGCGATCGCCTGGTGGGGAGCTCACCGGTGCTGGCGGCCTGGGTGGCAGAACTGAGACGCACCAATCCCGAGGGGACGGTGCTGCTGGACGGCGGCGATTGGTATCAGGGCACGATGATTTCGAACCTCCAGTTCGGGCGTCCGGTGATCGAGCAGATGAACGCGCTCGGCTACGCCGCCGCCGCGATCGGCAATCACGAATTCGACTGGACCGCCGATACGCTGGCGCGACGCATCCGCGAGCTCCACTGCGCGGCGCTTGGCGCCAACCTGGTCGAGCGCAAGACCAACAAGCTTCCCTCGTGGGCGAGGGCCGACACCACCTTCTTACGACGGGGCGTGCGCGTGAGCGTGCTCGGTCTCTGCTATCCCAAGACACCGTCGGTGACGCTCGGGAAGTACGTTGCGCATCTGCGCTTCGACGACGATTCGGCGACGGCGGCCCGCCGGGTCCCGGCGCTGCGCAAGAAGAGCGACGTGGTGATCGAGGTGGGTCACATTCCCGCCGAGACCGACACCGCCCGCCACGCGCGCGGCGATCTCGCCCGGCTCGCCCAGGTCCCGGGCGTCGACCTGTGGCTCGGCGGCCACAGCCACAACCAGGTGCTCGACGAAGTCCGCGGCATTCCGGTGATGATCGCCGGGCTGCACGGCGAGGTGATCGGGGTGTGCGATCTGGTGGTGGACGCCCTCCAGCACAAGGTCGTGGAGCGCCGGGCGCGACTCCAGCCGACGCTGGCCGAAACCTATCCGCCCGACAGCGCCATGGCGGCGCGAGTGAGCCGCTGGAACGAGGCGATTGGGCCGATCGCCGGCCGCGTGCTCTGCCGCAACGCGCGCTGGCTCGGGCGCGAGCGAAGCGGCGAGTCCGCGGTCGGCAGCCTGGTGGCCGACGCGATGCGCGAAGCGACCAGGGCCGACGTCGCGATGCAGAACAGTGGCGGACTGCGCGCCGATCTCCCCGAAGGGATCGTGACCGAAGGCGCGATCTACGAGGTGATGCCGTTCGACAACACGATCTTCTCGCTGGAGCTGACCGGCACCGAAATCCGCAGCGTGCTCGAGGAGGGGCTGGCCTCCGGTCGTATCACCCAGGTGAGTGGGATCAAGTACTCGTACGACCTCAGCCGGCCCAGGGGCTCGCGCCTGCTGATGCTCTCGCAGGCGGACGGCCAGCCGATCGATCCCACCTATCACTACCACGTGGTGGTCAACAACTTCATGGCGGGCGGCGGCGACAACAACGACACGCTCACCAAGGGCCGCAATCGTCAGGACACCGGGCAGAACGTGCGCGACGCGCTGCGCGACTACGTGGTGGCGATGGCCGGGGGGAACGGCGGGTTGCTCGACTACCGCGCGGACGGGCGCGTTCAGCGCAGCTCGTTGTCTCCGACCGACGCGCCGTCCTCGTCGCGCTGACTCGCAGTCCGCCGGAGCGGTCGAGCGCCTCGGCTACTGGCCGTTTCCGGTCGAACCGCCCGCCGCGCCCGAAGGGTTCGCGAGGCCGATCCCGGCGCGCTGGAAGTAGTCGCGCACGCCGCTCGCCAGCTCGCGGCCCATCGATTTCTGGAATCCCGGATCCCGGAGCAGCCGGGCCTCCCGCGGGTTGTTGATGAATGCGACTTCGACCAGCACCGACGGAAATTCCACCGACTTCAGCACCACGAATCCGGCCTGCTTCACCCCGCGCGCCTCGAGCCGGTCGCTGGAGATGTGGTCGAGCAGCGATTCCGCGAGCAACTGGCTCTTCTGCATCGCCGAGCTCCGCTTGACGTCGTAGAGAATGTTGACGAGGTCGTCCTCGGCGTGCTGCGGCACCCCACCGACCAGGTCGGCCGCGTTTTCGAGGTTGGCCAGGTCCGCGTCGGCCTGATCACTGGCGCCGCGCACCGACAGGAAATAGACCTCGGTGCCGCTGCCCGAGCCGCGACGCTTGGACGAGTTCGCGTGGATGCTGATGAACACGTCGGCCTTGGCCTTTTCCGCGATCCGGTAGCGGTCCTTCAGCGGAATGAACCAGTCGCCGTTGCGCGTGAGCAGCGCGCGCATTCCGGCCATCCCGTTGATCTCGTCCACCAGCGACCTGGCCACCGCCAGCGTCACGTCCTTTTCGCGGATCCCGTTGGGCCCGAGCGCGCCCGTGTCCTCGCCGCCGTGACCGGGGTCCACCATCACGATGCGAATGCGTTCCTTCTTCTTGGTGGCGGCGATCACCGCGAGCCGCTGATCTTCGGCCGCCTCACCGCCGCGCTTGTCGGCGTCCACCACGATGCGGAACGCCTTGTCCTCCTCGGGGGGCAGCGAGAACACCCGGAAGTGCGTGCTGTCGTGGAGCACGACGTGGAAGCGCGCACCGGTCGCGCCGGTGGCGATCTCGACCGAGTCCACGACGCCGTCCCCGATGCGCATCACCGAAGGCACCGAGTCGGCGCGGCTGATCGCCTCTCCCGGGATGCTGATCACCAGCTCACGCGCGTCGCCCGAGTCGGGCATCACGCCCGACACCGGCGCCGAGAAGTCGAACACCACGCGGGTATTGGCGGGCGCCGCCCACGAGCGGACCGCGAGCAGCCGGACCGACGGCGCGGGTGGAGGCGACGCGCTCCGCGGCTTCGCGGCAAGCGCCGCGGGCAGCGCCAACATCAGGATGAGCACGGCCGGCCTCACCAGCCGACCGGCGCGAGCAAACTTCATCCGCAAGACGGGAGCCCTCCGTGGCGCGGAACGCGCGCGCGTGGCGCGGGCGCGTCGGAAAGGACGCGAGGGGCATCCTGCCCCCCGCGTCCGTGCACGAGCCCCGCCAGATTACTCCTGAATCTGCAGCGGCACGAACTGAGAGCTGTCGCCGCGGCGCACCAGCAGCACGGCATGACGCTTGCCCGACTTCTTGGCGGAAGCGATGGCCTTCGAGAAGTCCTCGGACGAGGCCACGCTCTTGCCGCCGACTTCCTCGATCACGTCGCCGGGCTGCAGGCCGGCCTCGTCGGCGGGGCTCGAGTCCTCGACGTCGGTGATGATCACCCCGGCGTCGAGCTTGGCGGCGCTCAGCTCGGAGCGCGACATGTCGCGCACCTTGAGCCCCGCCGCGCTCGCCGGAGATTCCGGCGCGTTCTTGTCGTCCGGGCTCCCCTGGTTCGAGGCCAGCACGTTCTGATCGCGCTGCGACAGCGTCACGCTGACCGGAACCTTCTTGCCGTCGCGCAGCACCACCAGATTGACCTTCGAGCCGACCGCGGTGTCCGCGACCTTCAGGCGGAACTTCTGCAGATCCGTCACCGGCTGGCCCTGAAACTCGACGATGACGTCGTTGCGCTTGAGACCGGCGCGTTCGGCCGGCTGGCCGGGCACCACGTCCTGGATCACGACGCCCTGATCACCCTTGATGCCGAAGCCCTCCGCCAGCTCGGGCGTCAGTTCGGCGAGCTGAACACCGAGCCAGGCGCGCGACACGCTGCCCTTGGCCACCAGCTGCTCGGCGACGTGCCTGGCGAGGTTGATCGGGATCGCGAAACCGATGCCCTGGCCGCTCGGATTGATCGCGGTGTTGATGCCGATCGCTTCGCCGCGGATGTTGCAGAGCGGTCCGCCCGAGTTCCCGAAGTTGATCGAGGCGTCGGTCTGGATGAAGTCCTGGAAGGCCGGCGTCCCGCCGAAGATGTTCAGATTGGAGCGACCCTCGGCACTGATGATGCCGACCGTCACCGAGCCCTTCAGCTCGCCGAGCGGATTCCCGATCGCGATCGCCCAGTCGCCGACCCGCAGATTGTCGGAGTCGCCGAGCGGCAGCACCGGCAGATTGTCGGCGTCGATCTTGATCACCGCGACGTCGGTCTCGGGATCGGCGCCCAGCACCCTGGCCTTGAACTGGCGCTTGTCGTTGAGCGTCACCGTGATCTGATCAGCGTCACGCACCACATGATTGTTGGTCAGGATCCGCCCCTGCGAATCGATGATGAATCCCGATCCCGACGACGGACGGTAGGTCGGCTTCCGTGGCGAATCCTCGCCGAAGAAACGGCGGAACAGCTGCTCCTGCGGATCGTCGGAGTCACCACCGCCGACCTTCTTGCGGACGTCGATGAACACCACCGCCGGCAGCGCCTTGTCGACTACACCGACGAACGGGCTCTCGGGCAGCGCGGCCGACGCCGATGGGGCGGCCGCGCTGGCCGGAACCGCGAACACCGAACCATGATTCGCCGCGGTGCCGTGGGAGAGATCGAGCCCGGCGCTCAGGCCGAGGCCGGCTGCAACGCCGACCAGTACGAGCAGGGCCGCGACAACCACGTAACTGCGCGGGTGAATCGGCCAACTGGGGGTCTTCATCGGGTGCTCCTCCGAGTTCTCGAGTCGGCGCCGTGCGTCCGGGGGTATCGGGAATGCAAGCGGCGCGCTGGCGTTCGTGGGTTGTGATGGTGAAATACGGGAATGAGGTTACCGGCTGTTTCCGCTGCCCTGTCACAGCCGGGTCAATTGTGGCCCGGCGCGGCTCGGCGCGCCAACCGGCGCGGCACCACCGGCAGCGGGTGGATGCGATGCGCGCCGCACACTAGACTGCGCCGCCATGTCCGACGAGGTGGTGTTCCTGGCCGACGCCCATCTCGGCGTGGAGTCCGGAGCGCGCGAGTCCGCTCGCATCGCGCACCTCCACCGATTCCTGGAGTCGCTTCCCGGCCACGCGCGTTTACTGGTCATCGTCGGGGATCTCTTCGATTTCTGGTTCGAGTACCGAACCGCCATTCCGCGCCAGCACTTCGCCACGCTCGCCGCGCTCCGGCGTCTGCGCGACGCGGGTGTGGAGATCACCTATCTCAACGGCAACCACGATTTCTGGTTGGGGCCGTTCCTGTCGGAGGAGATCGGCGCCGTCACTCGCAGCGGGCCGATCGCGCTCGAAACCCAGGGTCGCAAACTGTGGATCCATCATGGTGACGGCCTGATCGGCGGCGATCTCGGCTATCGGGTGCTGCGCCGAGTGCTGCGTCATCCGCTCAGCATCCGCCTCTATCAGCTGGTGCATCCCGACCTCGGTATCCCTCTCGCCCACTGGATTTCGGGCCGCTCGCGCGACGCCCGCGATCCGAACCGCTTTCCCATCGAGCGCCTGTGGACGGAGGTCGCTCTGCCGCGCTTCGCGGAAGGCTACGACGGAGTGATCATCGGCCACTTTCACCGGGCCTTCGAGCGTAGAGAACCGGGCCGCCAGCTGCTGGTGCTCGGCGACTGGATCGATCAGTTCACCTACGCCCGCCTGAGAAACGGCCAGCTCACCCTCGAGACCTGGCCGGCGCGCTGAGCGCGACTCTCCGGCGGGCTTTGCCCCTCCGCCCTCGAAATCGGCTCGCGCGCCAGCCGTGGTGGGCTCACCGTGCGACACGGCCTCGTGGCCGCATGGCGCGAGATTCGACGTGAAAGCGGGAGGCGGAGTTGGGCGGCGGAGCGGCGGGAAAGGTTCGGAAGTGGTTAGAACTGAAGGTCCACCGAGAAGCGGTGGGAGTCCCCGAGGTCGAACTGCCAGGGGACGAAGGCGTAGTCGAAGTGCACGCTCTGAGTCGCGTAGCCCGCGCCGAGTGTGAAATTGCTGGAAGCGTCGTTGATCCGCCATCCGGCGCGCAGTGCGCCGCCACCGAGCGCGGTGATTTCGGTGCCCAGCATGCCGATACCCGAGGCGCCTTCGGCGAATCGACCCTCGAGCGAGCCTCGCAGCGTGAGCCCGTGGCCGAACAGATGCGCCATCGAGAGCCCGGTCTGCACCGCTTTCGGCAGCGGAACGTCTCCCCCGGGCACTCCATCGATCGTGAAATGGCCCGCGCGGCCCAGATTGTGGAGGCTCAGGCTCAGTCGTGAGCCGTCGAGGATCGGGGGATCCCAACTCGCGCCCGCGTCGAACGCCCAGGTCTGCGCGGACTCGTCGGCGATCCGCTCGCGCACCAGCTGCGTCGAGCCACCCAGCGAGAAGCCGCTCGCGAGGCGATGCCCGTAGCTGAGCTTGAACTCGAGATCGTGCGAGCCGAAGCTGCCGGTGAGGTTGCCGAGGTCGTCGCGCTGGTCGATCGCGTCGCTGTAGTACGCCCGCACCGACATGCCGAGGCCACCCCCCCACAGGCCGGTCCCGACCGACATGGCGTCGTAGCGGAGGTCGGCGAACATCTCGGCGTGGTTGGCGCTCACCTGAACGCCGCGAACTTCCGCGAGGCCGGCCGGATTCCAGAACGCGGCTTCGGCCCCCTGGGCGATCGACGAGTAGGCGCCCGCCATCGACGAGGCGCGCGCTCCCGCCGGGATTTCGAGGAACGCGAAGCCCGCAGGGGTCGCCCGCGCCGGGCCGGCGGCCACAAGGCCCGCGAGCAACCCCAGGGCGGCGAGCCGGGCGGGCGCCCGGCCGGGCCTGACCGGGGAGCGTTTCAACGTGCTGGTGGGTTTGGGCAGGTTCATGGCTCGAGGAAGGCGAATGCGGCGGGGACGCTTCATGCCCTACCGGCGGTCGGCTGATCTGGTTCCAGGTAATGAGAAACGGGACCCGGAAGGGTCCCGTCTCCAGTATCGGCTGGAATCCTCTCGCACCTCAAGCGCTAGCGGCGCTGCCGTGCCCCTCCGCCACCCTCCCCGCTGGTCCGCGCCACGCCGCCTTCGCGCGCCGCCTCGCGGCGAACGCCGCCCGAACTCTGGCTGGGGGCGCGTTCGACCCGCGGCGCGGAGGTGCCCGGCCCGCGCGGGAAGCCGCCGCCCGCGCGCTCAAGGCGCGGCGAGCCGATCGGCACCCGCTGGAATCCGCCTTCGCCGCGCAGGTAGCGCGGCGTTCCGGTCCCGTTCATCCGGCCGCCGCCCTCCCACTGCCGGAACTGGCGCCGCTCGTAGACGGATGGGGCGCCCCGCAGCTGCCGGCTGACGTCGCCGGCGCGCGGCGAAATCGCGCCGCCGTCCCGCGCGCTGCGTCCGACCGGCACGAATTCGCGCAGACTGCCGGGCTTGGTCACCCCGCCGGCCAGCATGCCCGGCGGAAGATCGCGCAGCGGCTGCCCGTTCCGGCTCGCCTCGCGATAGACGCTCGGCGGGATGTAGTTCGGAGGCGGCGCCGACTTGTACCGCTGCAGCCCATCAGCGCCCCACAGATCACGCCAGCGATGCCATCCGTCCCAGGACGAATACCAGGTGGCGCCCGGCCCATACGGGCGGCGATAAGCGGGCGGGCAGCCGTCTCGATACACGTACACGAAGTAAGGAACCGATCCGAACCAGTAGCGCGGTCCCCAGTACCACGACCAGTTGACGTGGAAATCGAATGCGGTGCAGGTCGTGTAGTAGGGATCGAATCCATCCCACCACGCGTACTGCCCGGGGCGGTGGCAGTCGTAGCAGAGGTAGCGCGGATAGCGGACCTGCTCGTGAACGTAGTAGCTCACGTAGGTGGTCGCGAAGCTTTCGGGATCGTCGGCGCTCGCCACGACGCGACGGCGGATCCTCTCCATGGCGACGAACGGGTCGCCCACGATCTTGCCGTCCGCGGTGACGCCTTCCTCCTGATCCGGCTGGCCGACGTAGCCGATCCCCTCGGCCTGCGGGTTCTCCGGGCGCAGGTACCACGGCAGGCTGTCGAAGGGCGCGCGCGAGGCGATCGCCACCACGAAGCCCTGCCCGGTCTGATCGTCCACCACCAGCTGATTGCGGTCATCGTCGGGCAGCTCGATGGTCCGTCCGCCCTGCACCGGTCCCTCGCGTCCCGGCGGCGGGAACAGCAGGTGGACGCCGCCCTCGGAGTCGATCTCGTAAACGAGGAGGAACGCGTCCTCCGAGAGACGCGACTTGATGCTGATGACATCGCCGGGCTGATACACGCCGTCGTTGCCGCGATCGGTCCACAGCTCGACGGCGAGTCCGCTCGCCGACGCCACACCGGGTGCGCACGCCAGCGCCAGAAGGACCAGCGTCCTCAACCAACGCAACGATGTCATGATCCCGCTCCTTCCCGCGGCACGGGCGGCCTGGCCTCGTGAACCGCGCTGCGTCGAGGCCGGCGAAACTCGGAGAGCCAGATGATTCTGCTCCGAATTCCCGCCCCGGCAAAGCTGATTGACCCCGACTTGTCCCGCATTTTGCGAGTGGCGCATTCGCCCGCCCCCTCCTAGCTGGCGACCCGGCGCTGGCGCCCTCCTTCGCCCCGCGTCGGCGACATCATCAGCTCGCGGTTGTTGGGGTCGATCTGATACGCCCAGTCGAATACCACCAGCGCCGGGCTGACCGAGGTCACTCGGAACTTGGCGTAGTTGAAATTGCCGCCGTTCGAGATCCGCACCACGTAGCAGTGGCCGGGGATCAGCTCGACCATGCCGGTAGCGGACCAGCCGGCGCTGGGCGCGAAGTCCACGGCGTCGAGCGTGCCGGCGTAGCCGGCGTCCTGGACATCGGTGTCGACGAACGGGGCGACCATCTCGAGCACGCCGCCCGCCGAGTGGAAGTAGAGGTCGGTCTGCAGGTCGTTCCAGGGCCGCACCGAGTAGCTGGAGAAGTCGTAGCCGGCGGTCGCGGGGCCATCCACGTCGTCGGTGAGGCCTCGCCCGAACCCTTCCGGCCGCGGCGTGTCGTAGACGTCCTCGTACGAAAGCGGGCTCTCGTTTCCGGCGTGGTCATAGGCCAGGATCGCGAAGTAGCGCGTGACGCCGTTAGTGAGCCCGCCCACCACGAAACTGGTGCCGGCGGTGACGCCGACCAGATCGTAAGGACAGCTCGGCCCGCTCGAACAGCTGCTCTCGTAGATCCGGTAGCCGGCGACGTCGGGCTCGGTATTGGCGAGCCAGCTCAGGTAGGCGGCCTGGTCACCGGTGACGCTGGCGAGCCCCCGCGGCGCGGCCGGGGGCGTCATGTCGCGAGGCGGCGCGACCACGGTTTCGTCGTCATTGCATCCCGCAATCAGCAGCAGGGTCGCGATCATCATCGTCACACGTTTCATACCCGCCTCCACTCGATCGAACTCGCACGGCTCACGGCTGAGAACGATCAGGGGCAACGCTCATGCCATGGATAGGATGAGCGTGAAGCGTGGGAGAAACGTGGAGATTGTTGGGATATTCGATGGTTTTCGGGGTCTGGACGCCCGCTCGAGTGAACGTATCCGTACGGCGGGCGTAGCGCGTGCGCACCGGTGTGGCGGTGGCGCCCTCGGGCCCGCGCAGTCAAGGAAGAGGTTGTGCGGCGAAGACTGTTGAAGCTCAGGCCCACTCGCCCAGGTCGTTGAAATGCCGTGGCCGTGGTAGGGCAATTGGGCCGATTGGGCAGCCATCAACAAACTTCGCCGCACGGCCAAAAGAAATCAGGACACCGGTCTAACATCAGGCGTCTTCAGCCAGGACATCCCCCAATGTTGGCCGAATTCGCGTATTGACCGGTGTCCCGATATCCCAGAGCCGCGTTCGCGTGGCGGTACTGCCGAGGCAACGCCGTCGTTCCGTGCCGCTACGCCGTCAAACCAGTCCAGCTCCAGGTAAGGCTCTGATTTCTGGCTCTTGAACTCTCCAAGCTAGCCGGCCGTGAGGGCGGTGCGTTGTCGTGTGACGGGGCTCGTACCCTCGACCGATCCCCACCGCACCGGCTAGCCCAGATCGTCGTCCGGCGATGCGTTGCCGGGCTTTTTGGAGGTCCCCCCCCTCCGCCAGCGCGTTAGAGCAGCACTTGTGCCACGGCGTGAGGCCTTCGCAAAGTTTCGGTCATCGACCTGCGGGACAAGAGGTTGTGAGCATGTGGCACCTGTCTCGGTCGCGGCACCCGAGCGTGGTGGTGTTTCCCGAATCCGAAAAAAAGAATCGAGGCCCGCGAAATCCGCGCTAAGTCGCGGTTTTTCACGGGCCCCGGCTATGAAATCTTTTGATACCCGCTTGTCAAGCGATGTTCAGATCCGGCGCCGCCTCTCGATCTGGAGCGAGCGGATCTTGGTGAGCAGAGTCGGATAGCTGAGCCCCAGGTCACGCGCGGCGCGCGCCTTGTTCCAGCGATTGCGTTCCAGGGCTTCGGCGATCATCTTGCGCTCGAGCAGCGAGATGTTGCTTCGGAGCGAATGACCGTTCGCCTTTTCGGGCTCACCGGCCGGAGCTTCGCGCATTTCGGGCGGCAGCAGGTCGAGCCCCAGCGTGTCACCCTCCTCGGCCAGCACGATCATGCGCTTGAGGGTCTTCTCCAGCTCGCGGACGTTTCCCCGCCAGCCGTACTCCAGGAACACCTGCAGGACGCGGGGGTCGAGCCCGGCCACCTTCTTCTCCATCTGGCGCGCGAACTGGGCGAGGAAGTGCTGCACGAGCACCGGAATGTCCTCGCGCCGCTCGCGCAGCGCCGGCACGCGCACGGTGATGTCGTTGAGGCGGTAGTAGAGGTCCTCGAGGAAGCGCCCGGCCTTGATGCGCTCGCGCAGGTCGCAACCGGTGGCGCAGATCACGCGAGCGTCCACCTTCCGGCTGCGCGTGGCGCCGACCGGTCGGATCTCGCTGCGATCGAGCACGTGGAGCAACTTCGCCTGCACCGACTCGGGAATCTTCTCGATCTCGTCGAGGAAGATGGTGCCGCCCTCGGCCTCTTCGAACAGGCCGGTCTTGTCGCGCGTCGCGCCGGTGAACGCACCCTGCACGTAGCCGAACAGTTCGCTCTCGAGCAGCTGCTCGGGCAAGGCGGCGCAATTCACCTGCACGAACGGACGATCGCGCCGCGACGACATCTCGTGCACTACCTGCGCGAGCAGTCCCTTGCCGGTGCCGGTTTCGCCCATCAACAGGATGGTGGCGTTGCTGTCGCCCACCTTGGTGAGCAGGTTGAGGATGCCCGCCATTTCGGCCGACTGCGAGACCACGCGCTCCATCCCGGGCGTGGGCTTCAGCCGATCGCGGAGCTGACGATTCTCGGCGAGCAGCAGCGAGCGCTGCGCCTCGACGATCGCCACCGCCGCGCTGTTGGCCAGCACCGCGAGCAGATTCAGCTCGCGCTGGCGAAAGGCGCCGAGCAGGCTGTCGTTCAGGCGGTCGAGATAGACGAGGCCCACCGACTGCGAGGGGAAGTTGAGCGGTACGCACACTAGTGAACCCACGCCGTCGAGCGAATCGGTCATGGCGGCGGCGAACCGCGGATCCGCCACCACCCGGCTCGAGAACAGCGGGCCGCTCTCTCCCAGCCTGCCGCCCGAAACGTCTTCCAGGACGCGCAGGATCCGGCGCGCGCGATCTCTGCCCAGCCCGTGCTGAGCCACCACATCGAGCCGCCCGCCCCCGTTGCTGAACGCGACGAAGCCACGATCGCCACCGGCGTGCTCGACCGCCAACTTCACGGTCTGGGCGAGCAGTCCGTCCATGTCCGAGGTCTCGCGAAACAGCCGATTGGCCTCCTCGAGCGCCCGGAATTCGTTGCAGGTCGAAAGCGAGACGGCCACGTACTGGCGCTCGAGCTCGCGCCGCAGCGTGACGGCACGATCTCCGGCCGCGGCGTCGCCCGACTCGGCCAGCCAGTGCTCGGCCTGCTCGAGCAGAGAAAGCGCCTGGTCGTAGTGCTCGCGCTCGGCCTCGAGACGGGCCAGCGTCAGCATGGCTTCGGCGGCGAGCGGCAGCACACCCAGCGAGCGGAACATGGCGGCGGCACGCCGCGCCGCGTCGGCCACCGGCTCGAGCGGCGCGCGGAGCCGGACGCTGGAAGGCAGCAGGAACAGCGCGTCGCCGCGCGTCAGCAGCGTGAGTGCCAGCTCGAACACCTCGCCGAGCTCCTCGAAGCACTGGGCGGCGGCGCTCAGCCGCACTTCCATGCCGGCCAGGTTTCCGCTCGCCGCCTCGAGGCGGCCGAGCGCGCGCTCGGCGATCGACTGCTCGATCCGATCGCCGATCGAATCGGACAGCGCCACGCCGCGCAGCAGGTGCGTCTTGGCTTCGTCGAGACGCTCGAGGTCGAGCAACGCCATGCCCACCCGGATCTCGAGCTCGGCCGACAGATCGCCGTGCGGAGCGATGTGCAACGCCTCTTCGAGCGCCGGCTCCAGCAGCGCCAGCGCCTGGGCGGGATTGCCGCGATCAAGCTGGAGCTCGCCGAGGAATTCGCGCGCCAGCAGCAGCTCGCGCTGCGCGCCGACCTGCTGCGCCAGCTCGAGACCGCGGCGGAACTGCTCCTCGGCCCGCTCGAACTGCCGGCGGCGCCGGGCGAGCAGGCCCAGTGCCAGCACCGCCATCGATTCTCCCTGCACGTGGCCGGTCTCGAGCGAGATCTTGAGGGACTGGCGGAAGTTCTCTTCGGCGAGATCCCACTGCCCGAGGCGGTAGCGGATCAGGCCAAGGTTCTGGTTGTGGCTCCGCATGCGCGAATAGAGCCCGGCGCGGTTGTCCAGCTCGAGGGCCTGCTCGAGGAAGCGGGTGGCTTCCCGCCATTCGCGAAGGTTCTTGTAGACGAGCCCGAGGTTGTTGAGCGCGTTCACCAGGCCGTCGTTGTCGCCGATGCGCCGGAAGGTGGCAGCGGCGTTCTGCAGCCACTCGATCGCCTCCATCGGGCGGCCCAGGCGCGCGCAGCACAGACCGAGCGTGACGCCCACGGCGCCGACCGTGCGGTGATCATCGGTGTCGCGGAGCACCGAGTAGGCATGCAAGGCGTAGCGATAGCTGCGGCGGTACTGCCCGAGCTCGCTCAACGCGAACGACATGCGGGCGGCGATGCGCGCGGTGATGCGCGGATCGCTCAGAACCCGGGAGACGCCACGGGCCTCGCGAAGCGGTCTCAGCGAGGGCTCGTGATCTCCCCGTCGCGCGAGGGCTTCGGAAAGCCGGAGCAGCAGGCGAGTGCGCTCTGCGGGAGAGTCGACACCGACTTCACGGAGGGCCGCGGTGAACTCCTCGATGGCTCCCGAGAAATTGTCCGCAGCCAGATGCAAGTCGCCGATTGCCTCGTGGTGCCGCGCCGCGTCTTGCGCGGAAGAACTGGCACGAGACAGATCGGGGGGGATCGCTCTTTGCACGTTCTCGAACCCTCAGGTGAAGCAGTATCGATCCGACTCCTCGGTGGTTCGGTCCGAAGAGCCGCTAGCGTTAGACTCTGGTTCCGCCCTGACCCCAGACAACAGGTGCTACGGGGCGATCCCCAGATACCGCGCCATCAAGAACACACGGGCCATCCGGATCACTTGCGAAATCGTCATCGCCGCCGGCCCCGAGCCAACAGCGCCCCGGCTGGCCACGCTCATCGAAGAAGAAGAGCCGGCCGATCCAGAGTGCTGCGGGAGCGAACTGCCAGGCGAATCCGGTTCCCCGGCGTTGCTTGGATCCGAACTCGACGAGTACCAGGTGAGGCCCGGTCCATCCTCACTCGCCCGCTGCGGCGAGATGGGGTTGGCGCGGGCACCCGATACCCCGAGCGCGAGAACGCCGAGTAAGGCCAGCGCGATCAGGAGCCTGCTGCGATATTTCTGCATACTCTTCCTGCTCCCCCACTGGCGTTGATAAAACGGACAAACGGCTGCGACCCGCTTGGAGGAGAGCGATCACAACCTTCGCTTCGGAAACCGGGGACCTTCCAAACCTTCGAGCCACAAGGAGTATCCCGCCCGCTTGGACGGGCGTCAATGACGATTTCACCAACCTGTAACGACAGCACCCCTTTGGACGTGCCTCCCGGCTCCGGCGATTCGGTCCAGGTGCTTCAGCGCTTCGGATCGGCGGCAACTTCTTCCGCAGCGAGCCGAGCGAGGCCATAGCGCAGACCCTGGGTCGAGCAGACCAGCGCCGGGCTGGGGAAGCGGTCCGCCAGCTCGTCCACGGCCAATGCCCCGGCGATGACGATGTCCGCACGTCCCTCTCCCATGGCGGGCAGGCCCATCCGCTGCGCGTGCGACATCCCGCAGAGGCGCAGCACGATCTCATGCAGACGCTTGCGTTCGACCACCCATCCCTCGAGAGCACCGGGATCGTAGGCCTCGAGGCGCCGATCCAGCATCCCGATCAGCGTCACCGTCCCCCCCACCCCCGCCAGTAGCGGGGTCGATCGCGGCATGCTCGCGCAGCGGGATTCCAGGGTCGCCCGGACGTGCCCGCGAAGGGATTCGATCTCGCCGGGTTGAGGCGGGTCGTTGCGCAAGAAGGACTCGGTCAGGTTGACGGCGCCGAACGGCAGGCTCGCCCAGCGCCCGGATTCTGTGCCGACCCCGCTGATGACCTCGGTGCTTCCGCCGCCGAGGTCGAACACGACGCATGCGGCACGCTGCGCGCGAGCGCCGAGGCCGAGCACCACCGAGCGGTACACGAGGCGCGCTTCCTGGTCGCCCGTGAGGATGCGCGGCGAGAGGCCGCTCTTCTCTTCGATCCGCTTCGCCACCTCCGGCCCGTTCTCGGCCGACCTCAGCGCCGCGGTGGCCCCGAGCAGGATGTGCCGCGCGCCGAGCCCGCGCGCACGGCGGGCGAACTCGAGCGCCAGATGGGCGGCGCGCTCGGCCATCTCATCGGAAATCCGGCCGCTCTGGCCGAGCCCACGCCCGAGCCGGCAAGGTTCTCCCGCCCGCGCCACGGTATGGAGCGTCGCCAGCTCCGCAGGGTTGCCCTCGACGTCGGCGACCAGCAGTCGAATCGAATTCGTGCCCAGGTCGATCGCGGCGACGCGCATCACAAGGCCGGTGCGTGGGTCAGAGCAGGAAATCCTCGAGCTCGCGGTTGGACGTGGGTTCGGCCTCGAGCCCGACGCGTGCGGGCGGCTCGGCAGGTTGATCCGAGATCCATCCCGCCTCGTGCTCGGCGGGCGTGGATGCGGTCGGTGTCTCCGCGGCATCGGCGAGCGGTTCCGTCGTCCGGCTCTCGGTCGAGAGCGCCCAGCGGAGGACCGGGTGAATACCCCCGTGAGAGGGGCTGAGCGCGAACATCACGCGCTTTCCGCTCCGCACCCCACGGACGATTCCCTCCTTCTGGAGGGCCTGGAGGTGCCGGGTCGTACAGGACTGCGAGAGCCCGACCTCGGCGGCCAGCTCTGTCACGCAGCGCTCGCCGCGGGCGAGCCTCATCACCATTCGAAATCTCGAGGGATCACTCAGGCAAGCGAGAAAACGCTGAGCGGGAGGGGTCGAAACCGACATTGCATCGCCATGCATAACATCAGCGGTCGTTGACCGCAACTCTTTTCCTCTGTTAGCGTCGCGGAGCAAGCCGTTGATTCCATCCGGAGCGCTCGTGCCGGCCCTTCCTATTTCAACCGACCCACTCCTGCCGCCGAGCTTCTTCGGCCTCGGCCGGGACCGGCTCGCCGGTCTGCTCGCCGACTCCGGGATCGAGGCCTATCGCTCGAAGCAGCTCTTCAGCTGGGTCTATCAACGCCGGGAACTGAACCCCGGTCGGATGACCGATCTTCCCGCCGGGCTGCGCCGGGATCTCGATCGGATCGTCCGCCTCGACCTGCCGGCACCCGCCGAGCTGCACGCTTCGCCCGACCGCGCCACCCACAAGTTCGTGCTCGAGCTGGCGGACGGAGAGCGCGTGGAGTGCGTCTCGATGCGCACCGCGCGCCGGCTCACCCTCTGTCTTTCGAGCCAGGTGGGCTGCGCCCTCAAGTGCTCCTTCTGCGCCACCGGGCTGATGGGGCTCCGGCGCAATCTGGCGGCCGAGGAGATCGTCGCCCAGGTGCTGGTGATGGGGGATTTCCACGGCTGGGAGGACGACCGGTTCAACCTGGTCTTCATGGGGATGGGCGAGCCGCTCGCCAACTACGCGCCGGTGATGGAGGCGATCCGCATCCTCCACGATCCGCTCGGCATGAATCTCGG